>NZ_JAINEZ010000055.1:0-37001 GCF_019873065.1 Sphingobium sp. PNB | reverse complement strand
AGACTCGCCGGACTAAGTGATTTGGGTGGTTTCCTTTCATTCCCCCTCCCGCCTGCGGGAGGGGGAATGAAAGGAAACCACCCAAATCACTTAGTCCGGCGAGTCTCGGATTCATCTATGTCGCCTAGAGCATTGTCCTCGGAAAATGCGACAAAACAAAAGCTTAGAGCAGATGGCGCGCGCTCAAGGCTCGCCCCTGGACTCCTGCATCCGCCGCTCCGCGAACCATTGCTCCAGCGCCTTGGCGGTGCAGCCGGTGAAGCCATTGCTGCCGATGGCGGAGCAACTGCCCGGCAGGGTCTGCCGCTGCACCTGCTCCATGGTCGCGACCTGGCTGCCCCAGCCGGGGCCGCCCGCCGGTTCAGGCTTTTCGCGCAACTTCTTGGGAATGCGATAGCGTTCGGATTCGGGCTTGCGGGCGCAGACGATGATCTCGTCGCCCTCGCCCTTGGGGCAAGGATCGTCGCCATAGACGATCAGGTTGAAGATTTTCTGCGGCGGCTCGGCATGGGCCGCGCCGCCGAAAGTCAGGGGAGCCAGCGCGACGGCGGCGAAGGAAAGGGCAGTGAGGAGACGCATCGATCCATAATCCTTGTTCGTCCCCTGTCCCGCCGGCCGGATTGCCCGGTTTCCGGCAGCCTTCTTCCAGACGCCGCGCCGCGGCAAATGCCGTCACTGCTGCGGCGGCGTTCCCGGTTGCGGTCCCTGCGCCGGAGCCGGCTGCTGTTGCTGGGCGGCACGGGCCTTTTCCTCCGCCACGGCCTGCGCCTCGATCGCCTTGCTTTCCGCGTCGATGGTGGAAAGGCGCCGGGTCCGTTCCGCCTCGACCAGATCCTTCCAGCTTGCATTGTCCGCGGCCTGCCGCTCCGCCTTGGCGAGGCGCGCCAGTTGCGCGAAGCAGCCGGTGGCCCCGCCGCCGCCCACCGGCGAGCAGCTTTCGGTGCCGCTGCGCCCGACATATTCCATCGACTTCACCCGTTCGCCCCATGCCTGATGGCTGGGCTGGTTCGGATCGCCGCGCAACGGCTCGGGAATGCGGTAGCGCTCCTCCTCGCCCTTGCGGGCGCAGACGACGATGTCGCTGCCCTGGCTCTGCGGGCAGGGATCGTCGCCATAGACGATGACCAGATTGACGCGTTCCGACCCCGCCTGCGCCGCGGTGGGCTGGTCCTGCGGAACGCTAGGCCCCTGTTGCGCCATGGCCGGGAAGGCAGCGCCCAGCGCAAGCATGGCGGCGATCAGGCGGGTCTTCATCATGCTTCTCCTCAGATACGCTTCGCCTTAGATATGCTTGGAAAGGGCGATGGCGGCACGACAGCCCAATCTGATGACGCCCGACAATAAGGGATAGACCGGAGCCTGCTCCGCCCCATGGGCGATGGCGGCGTCGCGATGCTCCACTTCCTCCGCCTGAAAATCCGCGATGACGGTGGAGAGTTCCGGATCGTCCTCCCCCAATTGCTCAAGCTGCTCGGCATAGTGCCGGTCGATTTCGGTCTCGATCGCGGCGGTGCAGGCCATGGCGGCGCGCGGGCCGATCGCCGCCGTCACCGCGCCCAGGGCGAAACCCGCCACGTTCCAGATCGGCTGCAGCGCCGTCGGACGCACGCCCCGGCGGGCGATCATCGCGTCGAAATGCTTGCGGTGCCGTTCCTCCTGCGCCGCCATGCCGGCGATGACGCGGGAATCAGGATGGCGGTCGCCCATGACGGCAAGCTGCCCGGCATAGATGCGGGTCGCACCGAACTCTCCCGCCTGGTCAACGCGCAGCATGGAGGCGCGCTGGGCGTCCGTCACCCGGCGGCCGGGCCGGGGGAAATCGGGACGCTGAGAATCTTTTGCGCTCATGCCTTGCTCCCTTTCCTGAGCAGCAGCACCAAGATGAGGAGCGCCGCCGCCGCCGACAAGAGGCCGTTATAGCCCGCCATCGAAATGCCGAACAGGCTCCACGGTGCGACGTCGCAGCGGGTGATCGGCGTCGCCATGATCTGGTTGAGGATGTCCGCCGAACTTCCCCCCGCCGGGCTGGTCGAGCAGGCGGTCAGCCCCTGCCACCAGCCATATTCGACCCCGGCATGGAACAGGCCGATGCCGCCCCCAATGCCGATAGCAAGGCCCGCAAGGCCGGTGAACAGCGCGCTGACGCAGGCCCTGCCCCGCGCCGCATAGGCGATCAGCGCCAGCGGGATCGCGGCCATATGGGCATAACGCTGCCACCAGCACATTTCGCACGGGTGCAGGCCGCCGAGATATTGGAAGGAATAAGCCCCCCCCAGCATGGCGACGGGAACGATCAGCGCCAATGCGCGGGCAAGGGGCAGGCTTTTCATGGCGTCCGCTTAAACCGTCCCGTGGCTTTCGTCATGCTGAACTTGTGAGGCGAAGGGGAACGGGGAAGGTCTATCCGCTTATATAACTTACTCCTGCGCAGGCAGGAGCAGGTTGGTTCGTGGGGCTTCCCTCCCTATCCGCGGGTCGCCGGCTTGCGGACGGGAGCGGCCTGAGCCACCGCCCCGCCCGGCTTTGCCGCCAGGCGCGCTATGGTCTTCAGCGCATAGTCGAGCTGGAAATCCTCGATCCCCTTCTTCTTCAGCTCCTCCGCCGTGGCGGCGAAGCGGGGATCGTCCTTGCTGTCCTCTTCCAGCGCCGCATTGTCGGTCTTGATCTCGTTGATCAGGTGCCGGCGCAGGTCGCTTTCCCGGAATTTCGGACGATTTTTGTAATCGGGGTCGCTAAGCTGCGGCACCCTGACATCGGGTTCGATCCCGCCTTCCTGCACGGAGCGGCCCGACGGCGTGTAATAGCGCGCCGTCGTCAGCTTGAGCGCCGTGGTGTTGCTGAGCGGCAGCATGGTCTGGACGCTGCCCTTGCCGAAGCTGCGTTCCCCCATCACCAGCGCGCGATGCTGGTCCTGCAGCGCGCCCGCGACGATTTCCGATGCGGAGGCGGAGCCCGCGTCCACCAGCACGATCACCGGCAGACCCCTCGCATCGTCGCCGGGCTTGGCATAATAGCGCTCGACATCGCCCTTGTTGCGGCCGCGCTGCGACACGATCTCGCCGCGTTCCAGGAAGGTGTCGCTGACCGACACGGCTTCGTCCAGCAGCCCGCCCGGGTTGGACCGCAGGTCGAGGATATAGCCGGTGGGCTTGCGGCCCAGCGACTTGTCGATGCTGCGGATCGCCTGGCGCACGTCGGCGCCGGTATTGGCCGAGAAGCTGACGATGTTGATGACGCCGATGCCGTTCTTCACCTCCCACTTCACCGGCTTCAACTGGATGATCTCACGCGTCAGGGTGAGGTCGATCGGCTTGTCGCGGCCGGGGCGGACGATGGTCAGCTTGATCTGCGTGCCCGGCGCGCCGCGCATCTTGTCGACCGCCTCGTCCAGCGTGCCGCCATAGATGAGCTGCCCGTCGAGATGGGTGATATAGTCGCCCGCCTTGATCCCCGCGCGCCAGGCCGGGGTATCCTGCGTCGGCGCGATCACCTTCACCGCGCCGTCCTCCTGCGTGACGGAAAGGCCAAGGCCGCCATAGCTGCCCTCGGTCTGGGTGCGGAGATTCTGGAAATCGCGGGCGTCGAGGAAGCTCGAATGCGGGTCCAGGCTGGCGAGCATGCCGTCGATGGCGCCCTTGATCAGCTTTTCGTCGTCGACCTTCTCGACATAGTCGCTGCGGACCTTCTGGAACACGTCCATGAACTCGTCGAGCGCCTTGTAGCTGCTTGCCTCCCCATCGGCGAGCGCCGCGGTGGTGGCAGGGATGAGCGCGAGCGCGCCAAGGGCGACGGCGCCCCGGAAGAAATTGGATTTCATGCGTGTCCTGAGTCCTGGCATCGAAAGGGCAATATAGGGCATTTCCGTGCAGACGCAAAAACCTTGGCTGGCGCCCCTTCCTAAACAGGCCGATGCCCCTTGCGCCATTTGGTGAACAGGTGCCGCGCCAGCATGGCGGGCGGCATTCTGAGCCAGTGGGAGCGCAGGTAGAAGGCGAAACGCAGCAGCCCGCGCCTTTCCCGTCCCCACCCGTCGCGCGTCAGCAGCCGGGCCTTGACGATCCGGTCCCGGAGCGTGAGCCGCGCCCCTTCGCCCCCCCCTCCACCATAAAGCGCCATGGCGAGCCGCCGCGCCTGCCGCACATGGGGCAGCAGGCCATGGTGCGCCGCCCGCGCCTCCAGCGCCGTCCCGTCGACGCCGTCGAGCAGGCAATATATGTCCCAGAGGTTGCGAAGCCCCCCGGCCAGATCGCCGTCGGCCAGCAGATGCGCCGCCGCGTGGCAGAGCCGGTCCTCGGGCGAGAGCATGGATAATTCGTTGGTGAGGGGAACCGCCTGCGCGATCATCGCCGCCGCGTCCGGCGTCTGCCGCGCCGTCAGCGGCAGGACGGTGTGATGCACGTCGATCATGCGGTCCCGCGCCGCGTGGATCATCGGCGGCAGCTCATGCATCCATCGCCGGTAATAGGCGTCGTCATAAGGGTCGTCCTTGACCCATTCCCATCCCGCGCCGATCAGCGCCCGTTCCACCCGATCCATCGCATCGCGCGGCACCAATATGTCGAGATCGCCGATGAAGCGCCCCTGCCCGGCGCGCAGCCCCGCCGCCGCATAGGCCGTGCCCTTGAGCAGCACGACCGGCACGTCCAGGCCGGCAAGCGCCTCTGCCGCGCGATCCGCCTCCCACAGGGCCTGCAGGGCTTCGCGCGCCGCATCCAGCCGGGCGTCCGCCAATATCGCGCCCACCGCCGGGGGCACGGGCCGCTCCCCCATCCGCAGGGCGAGCGTGCCGATCAGCCGCTCCGCCCTCGCCATGGCGATGAGGGCGTTCCACCCGTCCGCATCCAGCGCCGCCACCTCGTCAGGGTCGCGCAAAACGCGCACCAGCAGCCGGGCGCTCATGCCAGTTCCTCCCAGAGCCGCTCGACAAGGGCGATGGCTTCGTCGCCCGATGGAAAGTCGATGGCGCGCGCCGGGACATTCCCGACGAAACCGCTCAACGCCGCGAAGCCCGCTTCGCCCAGCGCGACATAGTTGGTCGATGCCTGGGTCAGCCGCATGAAGACCTCCCCCTGTCCGACCGGGCGCACGTCCGCTTCATGGCCGAAACGCGGGAACAGCAGCAGCGCGGGCGGCGCGCCCTCCGCCATCCGCCCGATCGCCTCTCTGCGCGGGATCAGGTGGCGAATGTCCCCCTTGGCCGTCCCGGCGAGCAGCGGCCCCATGCGCTCCGCCGGGGCTTCCGCCGCGAGGACGTCGATGGCGCGGTTCTTGAGCGAGACGAGGCGCGGAAAGGGAAAGATCGCCCCGGTTTCCAGGTCGAGCAGCGCGAACTCGTCGCCCATAAGCCGCCAGCCCCGTTCCCCCAGTTGCGCGGCCAGCGTCGACTTGCCGGAACCGGACTCGCCGGTCATCACCAGCGCCCGCCCGTCCTTTTCGACGCTGGAGGCATGGAGCAGCAGGTGCCGCCGCCAGCCGAGCGCCATTTGCAGGTTCATCCCCATTTCCGCCGCCAGCAGCCCATGGGCAAGGCTCATCGGCGCGGCGTCGGCCAGCCCATGATCGCCGGTGATGAAGATGGAGGGCCGGAACCAGCGCCGGAACGGCCCCGCAGGCTCCAGCCGCACGGTAAAATCGGCTATCGCGCCCGCCGGCATGGGATAATCGGCGTAGAGCCGCGCCAGCGCGTCCACCGGCTGGCGCCAGGCCGATCCGATGCGGAAGGTCGCCGGACCGATCTTCAGGGTCAGGGCATGGTTCACGCGATGCGGACCAGTCCAAGGGCGGCCAGTTCCGCCAGATGCGCCTCCACCAGCGGCAGGGCCTCCTCCGGCTCGCCCAGATCGTAAAGCTGGGCCAGCTGCCCGAGCACCTCGCCCGCCGTAAGCGCCGCGCCGTCATCCAGCGCCGCCAGGATCTCCGGCACCGGGGCGATCGCCATATGGGTCTGTCCCGACGGCCGGTGGTAGAGCAGCACCATATCCTCCAGCACGCAGGATGCGATGGCGTCCGGGCTGTCCTGGCAATAGCGGGCTGGCATGATCGCGAAACCTGGCCTTCGGATGGGAATGTCGCGCCATCCTTAAGACAAAGGGGTAGCCAAGTGCCTAACGCGACAGGCTATTTTGCGCGACGCCCCGCCACCGCATGCCACCGGATCGCGCCAGCCGGACAAAGGCCCGCAAATAGGCGTCGAGCGCGCTTTCGACGCCATGTTCCTTCACCGCCTCCGCCAGGCGCGCAGCCGGCGCGGGATGGTCGAGCGCCCAGAGGATTGCATCGGCAAAGGCATCGGCGTCGCCCACCGGCACCGGCGCATGCTGCCCCGCCGCGGCGAGCACCGGGCGGATATTTGGCGTCGAATCGGTCGCGACGACCCCCGTGCCGCAACCGAGCGCTTCGATGAGGGTCGCGACCAACCCTTCCCAGCGCGAGGGTTGCAGCAGCAGATCGGCATCCGCCATCAGGGCCGCCAGTTCCGCCGGATCACCGACGAAGCCCGGAAATTCGACCCGCCCGGCGATGCCAAGCCGCATGCAAAGCGCCTCCAGATCGCGGCGCAGCGGCCCCTGCCCGACGATCTTCAGGCGCCAGTCGAGATGCTTCAGCCGGGCGAGCGCCAGAAGCGCCGTCGCCTGGTCCTTCTGCTCGACCAGCCGCCCGACCATCAGGAAATGCCATGGGCCGCCGCCGGCTCTGGCTGCGCGCTGCCGCCGCAGCCGTTCCAGCAGCGGCGTGACCGTCGGGCGCGGCAGCAGCGTCACCTGCCGTCCCGCGAGCGGCCCGGCCTGCGTCAGCGTCATCCGGTCCGCCTCGCCCATCACGATGGTCATGGCGCTGGTCCGGGCGATGGCGCGGAAGCGGCTACGCCTGATCCAGGCGGACAGGCCGCGCTGGCCGGGGCGGACGATGGGGTTGGAAATCCGGCCGACCGCCCGCGTCGCCGTGCCCAGCGCCGCCAGCGCGCACAGCATGTTGCTCTGATTGCCCGCCGAATAGAGAATATCCGGGCGGAACCGCCGCACCATGGCGGCCAGCGCCGGGAATTGGGCGATCATCGACAGCCGCCGCGAAAAGGGCGGCGCCGGTACGCGGCGGACCGGCACGGCGGGATGGATGAGGCCCGCCACCGGGCCGTCCGTCCGCGTCATCCACAGTTCCACGTCCACGCCGCGCAGCCGCAGATGGTTGGCGAGCAGGATCGCCACCCGATCCAGCCCGCCATCGCCGGGTTCATAGAGGTAGATCGCGACCGAACAATCTTGTTTCACCCAATGGGGTGTATGGAACATGGGGTCGCCCTTGCTGCGCCTGACCGGATCGTCGAAGGCTCGACGCCGTCAACGCTGGCGAACCGTATAAGTTCGGGTGGAAATAAAGCCCTCGGCTCAGCGGGGCATTTGCAGCGATGCGTAGCAGGTGAAGCCGCTCGTCCCCGACTGAAGCCGCCGGATATAGTTCAGATAGGCCTGGTTCTGCTCATAGCTGGCGCCCGGCAGCCGGCCACCGCGCAGCGCCTGCCGGACCTGTTCCCCGCTGAAGTTCTTGCCGGCGGGGAAGGCGCCCTGCGTTCCCGCCGGCACCACCTGCCCGTTGGGCGCGATATAATTGCCGGCCCGGCCCTGTTCGGGAACGGGTATCGTGCAGTTGAGCACCGACGCGGCCGTGTTCGCCAGCGCCGGCCGGATGGATATGATCGCGGAGGCCGCGACGGCGCCGCCCATCAGCAACTGGCGGCGCGACGGCACGGCAAGGCCGTCGTCCTGCGACTCGGCTTCCTTCTGGGGGGGCAACGGCTCGCTCATGTCAT
This sequence comes from Sphingobium sp. PNB, assembly GCF_019873065.1. Lineage (NCBI taxonomy): Bacteria > Pseudomonadati > Pseudomonadota > Alphaproteobacteria > Sphingomonadales > Sphingobiaceae > Sphingobium > Sphingobium sp. PNB. The sequence goes on along the minus strand of NZ_JAINEZ010000055.1, from coordinate 29,194 downwards.
CCTGATCCGCTATCGCGCTTGCCAAACTGTAAAAATTGCCGGCTACTGCGGCCCTCTTTGCAGCAAATGCGTCAAATTTCCAGCATGGTAACCATGAATCGCCTGACCGCTTCCCAGATCACCGCCTCGCTGGCCGTTCTGCTGCTCGGCACCGGGGGCGCGTTGATGATGGGCGCGGGGCCGCTCGACATCCTCCTGCCGGTGCTGGCGACGCTGCTGGTGCTCGTCATCTGCGCGGCCAGTCCGGACCGTCCGGAACCGGCCGTGTCGCCCCTGCCGGCGGAGGTTCCCGACATCATCGCCCATCCCGATGCGCGCGGCCTGCTGGAGGGCATAGCCGACCCGCTGATGCTGATCGAACGGGGCCGCATCATCGCCGCCAACCGCGCCGCGCAGCGGCTGCTGGGCGCGCATATCGAGGGGGAGGACGCCCGCATCGCCATCCGCCATCCCGCCGCTGCCGAACGGCTCGCCAGCCAGGCGCCGCTGGCCGAACCGGTCATGATCGAGCTGGTGGGCCTGGGCACCCGCGACCAGCGCTGGCAGATGCGGATCGCGCCGGTGGGGGAGGACGGCCATGTCCGGCGGCTGGTCCATCTGGCCGATCATAGCGGCGCACACGCGGCGGAGAAGATGCGCGTCGATTTCGTCGCCAATGCAAGCCATGAACTGCGCACGCCGCTGGCCGGCATATTGGGCTTCATCGAGACGCTGGCCGACCCCGATCTGGGCAAGGACGACGAAACGCGGCAGCGCTTCCTGAAGATCATGGACGGCGAGGCGCGGCGGATGCAGCGTCTGATCGACGACCTCATCTCCCTTTCCCGCATAGAGGCGGAGAAATATCGCCTGCCCGACAGCGCGGTCGACCTGTCCGGCCTGGTGGCCGAGGTGGTGGGCGTGTTCCGCACCAGCCATGGCGATCGCGGGCGGGAGGTGGAGATGGAGATCGCGCCCGGCCTGACCGACGTGCAGGGCGACCGCGCCCAACTGTCGCAACTGCTGCACAATCTGATCGGCAATTCGGTGAAATATGGCCGCGCGGGCACGCCGATCCACGTGTCCCTTTCCGACGGGCCGAGCGGCCTGTTGCGGCTGACCGTCGCGGATGAGGGCGAAGGCATCGGCCCCGATCACCTGCCACGCCTCACCGAACGCTTTTACCGCGTCGATTCGGGGCGCAGCAGGGCGGTGGGCGGCACGGGACTGGGGCTGGCCATCGTCAAGCATATCGTGGAGCGGCATCGCGGCCGGCTGGACATCGCCAGCGTGCTGGGCAAGGGCACCACCATCTCCATCCTGCTGCCCCGCTTCGCCGTCGAGGAAAAGGCCGTCGCGGCAAAGGCTTGATCAAAAAAAGACAGCGACAGGCCGGGCTTCCGCCGTCAATGTCATAAAAGTGCAATCCCATTGTCACAAAGGCGCGACGTACCGCGGCTACGGCGCGTGCCCAGAGGGGGGCGGCGAGAAGCGAATCGCGGCCTTTGACGAAGGAGATTACCCGGTGAAGCATTTCGCTCTGATGGCCGCGACCGCTGCGGCGGCACTCACTCTCTCAGGCTGCGGCCAGCAGTCCGGCGGCGGGGCCGGCGGCACCCGCGACCAGATCCGCGCGGTCGGCTCCTCCACCGTCTATCCCTTCGCCACCGCGATTGCCGAGATGTTCGTCCAGGGCAATCCCGGCATGAAGTCGCCCATCGTCGAATCGACCGGCACCGGCGGGGGCATGAAGCTGTTCTGCGCGGGCGTCGGCGCCCAGCATCCCGACATCGCCGACGCCTCCCGCCGCATGAAGAAGTCGGAATATGAGGACTGCCGGAAGAATGGCGTCAAGGACATCATCGAAATCCAGATCGGCGTCGACGGTCTGGCCTTCGCGGAATCGAAGAACGGTCCGGGCCTGAAGCTGACCCCGAAGATCGTCTATGAGGCGCTGGCCGCCAATCCCTATGGCAAGGGTCCGAACAAGGCCCAGAGCTGGAAGGATGTCGACCCGAGCCTGCCCGCCACGCCGATCAGCGTCTTCGGCCCCCCGTCCACCAGCGGCACCCGCGATTCGCTGGCCGAACTGATCCTGACCAAGGGTTGCGAGACCGACCCGGCGATGGAAGCGCTCAAGAAGAAGAATGAGGACGAGTTCAAGGCCACCTGCACCCGCGTCCGCGAGGACGGCAAATATGTGGATTCGGGCGAAAACGACAATCTGATCGTCCAGAAGCTGGGCGCCAATCCCAATGCGCTCGGCGTGTTCGGCTACAGCTTCCTGGAGGAAAACAAGGACACGCTGAAGGACGTTTCCATCAACGGCGTCGAGGCGACCTACGAAACCGTCTCCACCGGCCAATATCCCGGCGCGCGTCCGCTCTTCATCTATGTGAAGAAGGCGCATATGCAGGCCATTCCGGGCCTTCAGGCCTATCTCAACACCTTCGCCGCGAACTGGGACCCGAACGGCGCGCTGACCAAGCGCGGCATGGTCGCGGCGCCGGAAGGCGTGCGCAAGGCGAGCGCCGAGACCGTCAAGTCGCTGGCCGTGCTCGACGGTTCGCAGCTCAAATAAGACAGGCGATATGACAGGTCCCGCAATCCTTCTGCTGCTCGCCGGTCTGGGCGCGATCGCCTGGGTCAGTGCCCGCGCCCGCGCGCTGCGGCTGCAAAGCGCGGCGCGGGCTTCGGGCCGACGCGATGCCGTGCACAGCCTGCCGGGCTATCACGGCTGGTATGTCGCGCTCTGGACGCTGGTGCCCGCCGGCATCTTCCTGGCGGTCTGGGCCAATGTCGCGCCCGGCCTCGTCACGCAGGACGTGCTGGGCAGTCCGGCGGCGCAGAGCCTGCCCGCCGACGATTTCTCGCGCTCCGCCATATTGGGCGAGGCGCGGGCGATCGCCACAGGGATGCAGGCGGGGGCGTTCAATCCGCTCTCGCAGGGCCTGGTCGAACCCTATAGGGATGCCATCGGCAAATATGGCATGGCGGGCGCGGCGCTCGCGATCATGCTGGCCTTTGCCGGGGGCGCCTATGCCTTCACCCGCGTCCGCCCCGATTTCCGGGCGCGCACGCGGGTCGAGCGGCTGGTGATGGCGACCCTGCTGATCGCATCGCTGCTGGCGATCATCACGACGCTGGGGATCGTCGCGTCGCTGCTGTGGGAAAGCTTCCGCTTCTTCTCTATGGTCAGCCCCGTCGATTTCCTGTTCGGCGCGAAATGGAGCCCGCAATCAGCGGCGCTCGGCTATGGCAATGACGACGCCTTCGGCGCGGTGCCGCTCTTCTGGGGGACGATCTTCATCGGCGCGATCATCGCCATGGCCGTCGCCATCCCGCTGGGCCTGATGAGCGCCATCTACCTGACCCAATATGCCAGCCCCACCTTCCGCAAGTGGATGAAGCCGATATTGGAGGTGCTGGCGGGCGTGCCGACGGTCGTCTACGGCTATTTCGCGGCGCTCACCATCGCCCCGGCCCTGCGGGATTTCGCGGTCATGATCGGCATCCACGGCGCCTCTTCGGAAAGCGCGCTAGCGGCGGGACTTGTGATGGGCGTGATGATCATTCCCTTCGTCTCCTCCATGGCGGACGACAGCATCGCCGCCGTGCCGCAGTCGATGCGCGACGGCAGCCTGGCCATGGGCGCCACCACCAGCGAGACGATCCGCCGCGTGCTGATCCCCGCCGCGCTGCCCGGCGTGGTCGGCGGCGTGCTGCTGGCCGTCAGCCGCGCCATCGGCGAGACGATGATCGTGGTGATGGCGGCGGGTCTGGCGGCCAACCTCACCTTGAACCCCTTTGCCAGCGTGACCACGGTGACGACGCAGATCGTCCAGCTTCTGACCGGCGACCAGGAATTCGACAGCGCCAAGACGCTGGCGGCCTTTGCTTTGGGGCTGGTGCTGTTCATCGTCACGCTGCTGCTCAACATCGTGGCCCTGCGGGTCGTGAAGAAATATCGCGAGGCTTACGAATAATGAGTGCCGAACGCCTTCCCACCGACTGGAAGTCGGACGCGATGCGCCGGCGGATCGCCCGTCGCTATGCGTCGGAACGCCGCTTCAAGGCGGCGGGCCTGCTCGCCGTCGCGCTCTCCGCCGCGTTCCTCGCCTTCCTGCTGTTCAGCATGCTGGGCAACGGCCTGCGCGGCTTCACCCGGACGGAAATCGCGGTGAAGGTCGACTTCCCCGCCTCCCCGCTGCTGCTCGACCCCAATGCCATCACGGATCAGGCGCTCGCCAATGCGAACCTGCCGATGGTGACGGCGGCGGTTGTGAAGAAGGCGCTGGGCGCGGATGCCGAGGAATGGGTGTCGCCCACCGCCTGGACCGTGCTGCGCGACGCGATCAAGGCCGATCCGAAGATCCTCGCCCGGACCGTGACGGTCAAGCTGCCCGCCGCCACCGCCATCGACCTTGCCGCCAAGAGCAACGGTTCGCCCGAGGCGGAAGCGGCGGTGGCGCGGCTCGACAAGGCGGGCCTGCTGACGACCGGCATCAACTGGGGATTCCTGACCGCGAGCGACGGCACCGATCCGACGCAGGTCGGCATCTGGGGCGCGTTCAAGGGATCGCTGCTGACCATGCTGGTGACGCTGGCGCTGAGCTTCCCGGTGGGGGTCGCGACGGCCGTCTATCTGGAGGAATATGCGCGCAAGAACTGGCTGACCGACATCATCGAAGTGTCGATCAACAATCTGGCCGCTGTCCCCTCCATCATCTTTGGGCTGCTGGGCCTGTCGATCTTTCTGAACTTCCTGGCGCTGCCGCGTTCGGCGGCGCTGGTCGGCGGCATGACGCTGGCGCTGATGACCATGCCGGTCATCGTCATCGCGGGCCGCAACGCCATCAAGTCGGTGCCGCCCAGCATCCGCGACGCGGCGCTGGGCATAGGCGCCAGCCCGGTGCAGGTGGTGTTCCACCATGTCCTGCCGCTGGCCCTGCCCGGCATCCTGACCGGCACCATCATCGGCATGGCCCGCGCGCTGGGCGAGACCGCGCCGCTGCTGATGATCGGCATGCGCGCCTTCATCGCCACGCCGCCGGGCGGAATTGCTGACCCGGCGACCGTGCTGCCGGTGCAGATTTTCCTCTGGTCCGACGAAGTGTCCAAGGGCTTCGTCGAAAAGACCTCCGCCGCCATCATCGTCCTGCTGGTCTTCCTGCTCGCGATGAACGGCATCGCCATCTACCTGCGCAACAAGTTCGAAAGGCGGTGGTGACCGCGATGACAGCCATGATGCATGAACAACAGACGCCGGCCCCTGCGGGCGAAACCAGGATGCCGGAAACGAAGATGACAGAAACCAAGATGACGGCCCGCGACGTCAAGGTCTTCTATGGCGAGAAGCAGGCGATCAAGGGCGTGTCGATCGATGTCGACATGGACAATGTCACCGCCTTCATCGGCCCGTCGGGCTGCGGCAAGTCGACCTTCCTGCGGACGCTCAATCGCATGAACGATACGGTCGCCTCTGCGCGGGTGGAAGGCACGATCACGCTGGACGGCGAGGACATCTACGCCCCCAGCATGGACGTGGTGCAACTGCGCGCCCGCGTCGGCATGGTGTTCCAGAAGCCCAACCCCTTCCCCAAGTCGATCTATGAAAATATCGCCTATGGCCCGCGCATCCATGGCCTTGCCCATGCGAAGGCGGACCTGGACGTGATCGTCGAGAAATCGCTGCGCCGCGCCGGCCTGTGGGACGAGGTGAAGGACCGCCTGCATGACAGCGGCACCGCGCTTTCGGGCGGGCAGCAGCAGCGCCTGTGCATCGGCCGCGCCATCGCCGTCGAACCGGAAGTGATCCTGATGGACGAGCCCTGCTCGGCGCTGGACCCCATCGCGACGGCGAAGATCGAGGAACTGATCCACGAACTGCGCGGCCGCTACGCCATCGTGATCGTGACCCACAATATGCAGCAGGCCGCCCGCGTGTCGCAGCGGACCGCCTTTTTCCATCTGGGCGAGCTGGTCGAATATGGCGTGACGTCGGACATCTTCACCAATCCCCGGCAGGAACGGACAAAGGATTACATCACCGGACGCTACGGCTGATCCGGGGGAGGAAAGACATGGCAGAACATACGATCAAGGCGTTCGACCAGGAAATGGACAAGCTCCGCGGTCTGATCGCGGAAATGGGCGGTCGCGCGGAATCCGCCATTGAGAAGGCGATGCTCGCGCTGCAACGCCATGACAAGGTGCTGGCGGCGGAGGTCGTGGCGGAGGACAAGCGCATCGACGCGATCGAGGCGGAGGTCGAGAAGCTCGCCATCGAGATCATCGCCCTGCGCGCGCCGATGGCCAACGACCTGCGCGACGTGATCGCCGCGCTGAAGATCGTCGGCGTGGTCGAGCGGATCGGCGATTATGCCAAGAACATCGCCAAGCGCGTGCCGCTGATCGCCGCCAACCAGCGGACGCAGGAGCCGATCGCGCTTCTTCCCTCCATGGGCCAGGTCGCGGGCGAGATGGTGCAGGATGCGCTGAACGCCTTTGCCGCGCGGGATGCCGACCTGGCCGTCGCGGTGGTGGAGCGCGATACGGTGGTCGACGATTTCTACAACAGCGTCTTCCGCACGCTCGTCACCTTCATGGTCGAAAATCCCAAGACGATCAGCGAATGCGCGCATCTGCTGTTCATCGCCAAGAATATCGAACGGATCGGCGACCATGCCACCAATGTGGCGGAGATGGTCTATTATGCCGCCACCGGCCAGACCCTGCCCGACCGCGAACGCGGCGGCGCGGCGGCGGAGGGCTGAGCATGGCGCGGGCCAAGATGCTGTTGGTGGAGGATGACGCGGCGCTGGCCGAACTGCTCATCTGGCATTTCAAGCGCGAGGATTTCGAGGTCGCGCACACCGTCGACGGGGAGGAAGCGCTGCTTCTGGCGCAGGAGAATGTGCCCGACATCGTGCTGCTCGACTGGATGGTGGAAAGCCTGTCGGGCATAGAGGTCTGCCGCCGCCTGCGCCGCATGAACGGCACGGCCAACGTCCCGATCATCATGCTGACCGCACGCGGCGAGGAGGAGGATCGCGTGCGCGGGCTGGAAACCGGCGCGGACGATTATGTGACCAAGCCCTTTTCGCCCCGCGAACTGGTGGCGCGCGTCGGCGCGGTGCTGCGCCGCGTGCGCCCGGCGCTGGCCGGCGAGACGCTGACCTTCGCGGATGTCGAGATGGACACGGTCGGCCACAAGGTCCGACGCGGCGGTCAGGTGATCCCGCTCGGTCCCACGGAATTCCGGCTGCTGAAGCATTTCCTGGAGCATCCCGGCTGGGTCTTCTCCCGCGAGCGGCTGCTGGACAGCGTCTGGGGGCAGGACAGCGACATCGAACTGCGCACGGTGGACGTGCACATCCGGCGATTGCGCAAGGCGATCAACGCGGACGGCCGCTATCACGACATCATCCGCACAGTGCGTTCAGCGGGCTATGCGCTGGATACGGACGGGGTCGCGTAAAAGGCGGTCGCGGACAGATGGGGTCCGGCAGCGGTTCGTCACCCCGCTATGGACCGCGCCTCCCGCACGACCAGCACCGGGACGCCGTCGCGCACCGGAAAGGCGAGCCCCGCCGCCTCGGACAGCAATTCGCCCTGTTCCGCATCCCAGCGCAGGGGCGTGCGCGTCACCGGGCAGACCAGCTTCGCGAGCAGCGCCGGATCGATCCTGCCGCTCATTGCATCGTCGCCCCGCCGTCGCGTTCGATCCGCCCGACGATCTGCATCAGCTGGATGATCCGGTCGGCCCGTTCGCCCAGCGTATCCGCCTCCAGCAGGGTCTGCTTGGCCGCCGGATCGAAGGGCACGATCTGCGCGATCCCGTTCACCAGCGCCATGTCGTCGAGCCGCGACACCGCCGTCCAGTCGACCACATAGCCCAGCGCATCGGCAAAGCGCCGCGATTCCTGCTCCAGCGCCGCCCGCTCCACGGCGGAGAGGATTTCATCCTCTTGCGCAATGGGCTCCACATCCGCCTCGATCTGGCGAAAGGCGGTGGGGACGTCCAGTTCCCGCACCACACGAAAGCGCGCAAGCCCCTTCAGCAGGATGTTGTACCGGCCGCCCTCCAACGCCTCGATATGGGTGATGTGGCCCAGGCAGCCCACATCGAACAGCGCGGGCTTGGTTCCTTCCTCCCGCGGCTGGATCATGCCGATGCGCCGGTCCCGCGCCATGGCGTCATGGATCATCGCCTGATAGCGCGGCTCGAAGATATGGAGCGGCAGTTCCATGCCCGGCAGCAGCAGCGCGCCCGGCAGGGGAAAGATCGAGACGCGCGACATGACGCCTGCGCCGGTCAGGAAAACAGGATCTGGGAAAGCTTGCGCCGCTGCCCCGCGACCCAGGGATCTTCCAGCCCCGTCGCCTCGAAAAGCTTGAGGAGCTGCGCCCGCGCCGCGCCGTCATTCCACGCCCGGTCGCGCCGAACCAGTTCCAGCAACTGCTCCGCCGCTCCATCGCGGTCGCCATTGGCCATCAGGCCGTTCGCCAGTTCGAAGCGCGCCTCATGATCGTCCGGATCGGCGGCGACCTTCGCCTCCATACCCGACAGGTCAGCCACCGGCCGGGCATCGCGCGCCAGCGCAATGGCGGCGCGTGCGCGCTCCACCGCCTGGTCCTTGGCCACATCGGCGGGCAGAGCGGCCAACGCCGCTTCGGCTTCGTCGAACTGTCCCAACGCGACCAGCGCCCGCGCCGCGCCCGAAGCCACATCGGCATTGTCGGGCAGCATCTGATCGATCTGCCGGAACACGGACAGCGCCCGCTCCGCTTCGCCCCCGGCCAGCAATTCCTCGCCCATGGCGATCAGGGGCGCAATCTCCTCCAGCTGCGCCTTCTCCTCCGATTCGATCGGCAACTGGCCCAGCAACTGGTCGAGATATTGCTTGAACTGCCCCTCGGTCCGCGCCTGGCTGAGGTCGGCCACCGGCTGGCCCTGGAACACGGCATAGACGGTGGGGATCGACTGGACGCGGAACTGGGCGGCGATGAACTTGTCCTCATCGACGTTGATCTTGACCAGCTTGACGCCCTTGGCCGCATAGTCGGCGCAGACCTTCTCGAGCACGGGCGCGAGCTGCTTGCAGGGGCCGCACCATTCGGCCCAGAAATCGACGATCACCAACTGGGTGCGCGAAGGATCCACCACATCGCGGCGGAAAGCCTCCACCGATGCCTTGTCGGCCTCGCTCAGTCCAAGGGTCGCCACTTCTCTTATCTCCTGCTGCAAACGCGGTTGCCAAGCCGCCCTCATACAGCGCCTTATGTGGGGCGTCACCCCATAGGAACAAGGGAGATCGGCCGGGGATCAGCCAGAGATCAAAAGGTGTAGCCGACGCCGATCGCGCCGATCCACTGATTCCGGGAGCCCGCGACGGACACGATGGGCGAGGCGGCATAGTCGCCCAGGATCCGCGAATAGCTGGCCGCGGCGAAGATCGCCCAGCCATGGCGCAGGTCGCCCGACAGCGACTTGCCGCCCGCCAGGCTGAAATTCACCTTCTTGAACCCCGAACCATCGCCTGCCCCGCCATAGGCCGGCAACCCCGATGCGGCGGCGGCCGCCGGATCGACGTCATAATAATAGCGGCCATATTTCCTGCCGACATAGTCCGCCGACACGCCCAGCCCGACGAAGGCCGTCTGCGACAGCGGCGTCATATATTCCACCGCGGGCGTGATGACATAGCTGCCATGCGCGCCCGCCACATCCCTGGTCACGGCGACGCGCGCCGACAGATTGTCATAGGCGCTGGTGATCACCCCGGTCTTGCCGATGCCGACGAAGCCGCCGACCTCCACCGCGATGTCGCGCTTGCCCAGCAGGCGCACGGCATCGTCCTTGATGTTCCTGCGGCTCGACCGGTCGAAGCGGACGTTGACCACCGGGCCCAGTTCGAAGTCGACGCCGTCGGGATCGCTGTTGGGGATCGCGTCGACATAAAGGCCCGGACCGCGCGTCCAGAAGGCGAAGTCCTTCACCTTGCCGCGAAGCTGCGGGATGGGCAGCACGCGATAGTCGTCGGACCCTTCATAGCTCGGCACGGCGGCCACGCCCACGCCGATGGTCAGGCTGCTGCGATCCTCCTGCTGGGCGAAGGCCGATGGCGCAAGGCAAAGGGCCGCGACGGCGAACGCCGCGGAAAGGCGACAGCGATGATGCATGATGACCCTGTTCAAAGAGATTGTCGGGCAAGATAATGTTTTTACGGCATTACCGTTCCGCACCGCGACATTCAGAGGAAATATTTGACCCTGATGTCCTGCCGCACCGCCGCCCCCGCCATGGCGAACTGCGCCGAGCGGAAGCTGGGCGCGCCGAAGCGGATCGCCGGATTGCGCGAAAAGCCCACCCCCTCGCGCGGAATGCCGGCCAGCGTGTCCAGCTTGCCATTGCCATTCTCGTCATGAATGATGGCGATCGCATAGGTTCCCGGCTCCATCCGGCCGAGGGGCACGACGCCGGCGGTCGCGGGGACGGTGAAATGCCGCCCGTCCGGATCGCCCCGGCAATCGGGGAAATGGTCCGCCTGCCGCGTCACGCAGATCAGGAAATTGCCCCTGGAGGACCGCAGGCCCTGCACGTCCATGCTGAGCGGCTGCGCCTGGTCGGCCACCGCCGCGCCCATGACCAGCGGGACCGCCGCCATCATCGCTGCCCTGCCCTTCACGCCCATCCTTCCCTAAAAATGGCCCAATCCCCTGTCGGTCCCGCACAGCCGGTCCCAGACGCGGAAATACAGGCCGTAATTGCACGCATATTGTTCATGATGCCGCTGGTGATGGCTGGCGGTGATCAGCCAGCGGCCGGCCCGGCCCTGCACCATCCAGCGCGGAAACATTTCCCATCCCATATGGTTGCTGACGCCCATCACCGTCATGATCGTCAGCACCACGCCCAGCGCGCCGACATGGATCGGAATCAGGAAGACCAGCGCCGGGATCACCACCGCGCCGGTCACCGCCTCCCATGGATGGAAGCTCATCGCGGCCCAGGCCGTCGGCGGGCGGCTGGCATGATGCACGGCGTGGGCGATCCGGAACAGGCGCGGCCGGTGCATCCAGCGGTGGGTCCAGTAGAACCAGGCGTCATGGGCCGCAAGGTAAAGCAGCACGGACAGCGGCAGATACCAGAGGGGGAAGGCATGGACGTCGGCATAGACCCGCGTCCAGCCATGCGCCTGCCAGCCCCAGGCGACGATGCCCGCCGGCACGCCGTAGATCAGTGCGGAGGCCAGCGACCAGGCGATTTCCCGCCGGACCTGCCGGTCCAGCCCGGCATAGAGGCCCGGCCTGCGATAACGGGTCGCCAGCGCGAAGGCGCCGCTCGCCAGCAGATAGCGCACGCCCACGATCACGCTCATGGCAAGGGCCGACAGAAGGATCGCGGTGAACATCGCCCCGACCATAAGCGGTCTGGAGCCCGCCGTCACGCCCGGGCGCTCAGGTGCGCGGCCGCGCCTGCCGGTAGCTGCCGAGTATCCGCACCCATTTGGTGTGGAATTCCAGCTCCGCCAATGCCCGGTCGATGGCCGGATCGCCCGGCATCCCCTCTATGTCGCAATAGAATTCCGTCGCGGCGAAGCTGGCGCCGCGCTGATAGCTTTCCAGCTTCGTCATGTTGACGCCATTGGTGGCGAAGCCGCCCATCGCCTTGTAGAGCGCGGCCGGGATATTCTTCACCTCGAACAGGAAGGTGGTCATCACCGGGCCCACCCCCGCCGCCGGCATCTTCGGCTCACGCGAGAGCACCAGGAAGCGCGTCATATTGTCGGCGCTGTCCTCGATATTCTCCGCCACCAGCCGCAGGCCGTAGAGTTCCGCCGCCAGATAGGGGGCGATGGCCCCTTCCCCGGCCACCCGCGTTTCCGCGACCAGCGCCGCCGCGCCCGCCGTGTCGGCATAGCTGACCGGCTGGATGCCGCGTTCCCGCAGATAATGGCGGCACTGGCCCAGCGCCTGCGGGTGGCTGACCGCGCTTTTGACGGGGGTGCTGTCGACCGCCATCAGGCAGTGCCGGATGCGCAGGAAATATTCGTCGACGATATGCAGCCCGGATTCGGGCAGCAGGAAATGCATGTCGGCCACGCGGCCATGCAGGCTGTTCTCGATCGGAATGATCGCCCGCGCGGCGCGCCCTTCCCGGACCGCATCGATCGCATCCTCGAACGCGAAACAGGGCAAGGGAACGCAATCGGGCGCATAATCCAGCGCCGCCAGATGCGAATTGGCGCCCGGCGCGCCCTGGAAGGCGACGGCGCGAACGGGATCGACGGCGGCCTTCGCGGCGAGGTCCGCGACCAGATCGCGGGCGGGGGCGGGATAGTTTTCCATGGGCGCCTGCGCGCTTATTCACTTCATCGCGCCCGCGCAAGCATCCTCTCCGGCCGCAAAGCCATGAAAAGCGTGCGCGATCCCGTTCAAGGCCGCTTGCACGTTCGCGCTTGCGCCATTATGGCAGCGCGCTAGAGGGGACGCGAACCAAGCGGCCAGAACAGAAATCCAGGGGAATCCGAGCGAATGGGCGATCGTTTCAACACCGCTGCCGGTTGGGCTTTGTTCGCGGGTATCATCGCACTGGGCGGTGCCATCGTCAGTTCCAAATTCTTCCATGAGGAACGGCCCGAGAAAATGGGCTACGCCATCGAGGGCGTCGAAGCGGAAGGCGAAGGCGGCGCGGCCAGCGGCCCCGGCCTCAACACCCTGCTCGCCAGCGCGGACGTCGCGGCGGGCGAGAAGGTGTTCGCCAAGTGCGCGGCCTGCCACACCGTCAACCAGGGCGGCGCCAACGGCATCGGCCCGAATCTCTACGCCACGGTCGGGGAACCGATCGGCCAGGGCAAGGGCGGCTTTGCCTTCTCCGACGCGCTCAAGAGCAAGGGCGGCAACTGGACCTTCGAGAATCTCGATCACTGGCTGACCTCCCCGCGTGAATTCGCGCCGGGCACCAAGATGACCTTCGCCGGTCTCGGCAACCCGGCCGACCGCGCGAACCTGATCGCATGGCTGAACACCCAGGGTTCGAACCTGCCGCTGCCCGCCGCCGATGCGGCTCCGGCAGCCGGCGGCGACAATGCCGCGGCCGAGGGTGGCAATGCCGCCGCCAATGCGGCAGAGGCGCCCGCCGCCAACGCCGCCGCCAGCGAGTAAGAACTGGACAGCGAACCCATTCGGGTCGATGATCTGACGGGCGCGGCCTTGCTGGCCGCGCTCGACGCCTTGGCGGACCTGCGCATTACGGTCTTCCGCGCCTTTCCCTACCTCTATGACGGGTCGGGCGAAGCGGGCCGCGCCTATGAGCGCGATTATCTCACCGCCTATGCGAACAGCCCCGGCGCGCTGATCGCCGGGGCTTTCGCGGGCGACCGGCTGGTCGGCGCCGCCACCGCCGCTCCCATGGCCGACCATGCCGCGGAATTCGCCGCTCCTTTCCGGGCATGCGGCATGGACATCGGCCAAATCTATTATTTTGGCGAATCGGTGCTGCTGCCGGAATGGCGCGGGCGCGGCATCGGCCACGCCTTTTTCGACCGGCGGGAGGCCAAGGCGCGGGAACTGGGATTCGCCATGACCAGCTTCTGCGCGGTGATTCGCTCGCCGGATCACCCTGCCCGCCCCGCCGGCTATGCCCCGCTCGATCCCTTCTGGCGCGCGCGCGGCTATGCCCCGGTCGAGGGGCTGATCGGCCATTTCGACTGGAAGGATCTGGGCGACGACGCGGAAAGCCGCCATCCCATGCAATTCTGGGTGAAGCGTCTCATGGCCTGACGGGCGCGCTCGTCTGCCGCTCCTCCGTTTGAGATGCCCTTTTGGTCACCCCGGACGCGATCCGGTGACTGAGAAGCAAGGGGGCCGGATCAAGTCCGAGGCGGCGAGCGCAGCAATGCCGGGTGTCAGCCATTGCAAATCCCGATCACCCGCCGCATCTCGTCCAGCCTGATCGTCAGGTCCGCCCGGCCCGGCATCTCCTCCAGAATATGCCGGGTCAGCCGCTCATAATGCTGGACGAAGCGCGCAATCCGGGCATCCGGCATGCCGCCGCCAGCTTCCTTGCGCAGGTCATGCTCCTGCTGCGTCCGCCAGCGCCGGACGATCCCGAAGTCCGGCGCGGCCAGCAGCACCAGCCGGTCGAGGCGCGCGAACAGCGCCTGATAATCCCCCGCCAGCGCCCGGTTTACGAAGGCGCGCCAGACGCCGTCCGCATCCTCCTCCCGCTCCAGGGCATTGACCGGCTCCACCAGCGCCGCCGCGCCCTGCGGCAGCGCACCGACGCACCAGCCCTCCAGCAGCAGCAACCGCGTGCCAGTCGCCGCCTTTTCCCATCGCCCTTCCGGCAAAGGATCGTCCGACGCCTTGTCGAAACGCGGCAGCAAGGTCGCCTCTCCCCGCTCCAACGCATCGATCACCCGCAACCCCAGCGCCACATCATGCGTCCCCGGCACCCCGCGCGTGCGCAGCAGCGGATGGATCGAACGGGCCATGGCCTCCCGCTCCGCCCGCGTGCGATACAGATCGTCGATGGAAAGGATCGCGGCCGGAATCCCGTCGCTCTGCAACCTCTGCCGCAAGCCCGCCGCCAGCGTCGACTTGCCGCTGCCCTGCGCCCCGCACAAGCCGATCACCAGCAGGCGACCGCCAGCCTCCTCCAGCGCCCGCCGCGTCAATCCCTCGACCGCGTCCAGCGCATCGTTCCGCATCCTATCGCTCCGCGATCAGCAGCTTGTCGATCTTGCGCCCATCCATATCCACGATCTCGAACCGCCAGCCCTGATCGTCGATGAAATCGCCCACTTCCGGCAAGCGCTTGAGCAGCCACAGCGCATGGCCGGCGACCGTCGCATAGTCGCGATCCTCCGGCAGGTCGATGCCGATCCGGTCCGCGAGCAGGTCCACCGGCATCTGGCCCGACACCAGCAGGCTGCCGTCCTCCCGCTCAACCAGGTCCGGCTCATCCTCGCTGTCCAGGTCGGACACGAAATGGCCTGCAATGGCGGAGAGCAGGTCGGCAGGCGTCGCAATCCCCTCGAAATGCCCATATTCGTCATGCACCATGACCATCGGCACCTCGGCCCGCCGCAGCACCTCCAGCGCGTCCATGGCGTCGACCTGATCCGGCACGACCTCCACCTTGCGCATCAGCCTTTCCAGGCTCAGCCCCTCGCCCCGGAACAGCGCGGTCATGATGTCGCGCGCCTGCACCACGCCGATGATGTCCTCCACCGTCCCCCGGCCCACCGGCAGGCGGGTGTGCGGCGTATCGAGCAGCTTGGCGCGAATAGCCTCCTCATCGGCATGGATGTCGATCCAGTCGACATCCATGCGCTGGGTCATCACCTCGCGCACCGGGCGGTCGGCCAGCCGCACCACGCCGGAAATGATGGCCCGCTCGCTCTCCTCGATCACGCCGGACCTGCTCGCCTCGGCCACGATCAGGTGCAGTTCCTCGGCCGTCACCTGATTTTCCGATTCGCGGGTCAGCCCCAGCAGGCGGAAGATGAGGGCGCTCGATCCGTCCAGCACCCAGACGATGGGGGCGGTGACCTTCGCCAGCCACAGCATCGGCCCGGCGACCAGCACGGCGATGGGCTCCGGCGCGCGCAGGGCGAACTGCTTGGGCACCAGTTCCCCGACGATCAGCGAGGCATAGGTGGTAAGGCCGATCACCAGGGCGAAACCGGCATTCTGCGCGGCATGGGGCGACAGGCCCAGCATCGCCAGCCGTTCCCCCGTCGGCCCGCCAAGGCTGGCGCCGGAATAGGCGCCCGCGACGATGCCGATCAGGGTGATGCCGATCTGCACGGTGGAAAGGAACTTGCCGGGATCGCTCGCCGCCGCCAGGGCGGAGCGCGCGCCGCGCCGCCCGGCCTTTTCCATTGCCTGGAGGCGCGGTTTGCGGGCGGACACGATCGCCAGTTCCGACATGGCGAACAGGCCGTTCAGCGCGACGAGCGCCAGGATGATGACGAGGTCGACCCAGGGAAAGGGCGTCGGAGCGTGCGGGGGGATATTGGCCATGGCGGTCGGCGGCCACCTATAACCCTGATTCTTACAATTTCACAACCGCCGCATCATCTGCAGTTCAGTTCGCTTGTGGAACAAAGGCCTCCTCTCATCCATTGGGGGTGCATCCGCTCCGTTCGGGCGCACGAGAAAGGGAAATATATCCATGCGGAATTTTCATCGCATCATCGGCGCGGCCGGCCTGGCCGCCATGCTGGCGACCACGGCCTGCACCACCGATCCCAACACCGGCAACCGCACCATTTCCAAGGCCGCGATCGGCGGCATCGGCGGCGCGCTGGGCGGCTATCTGCTGGGCGATCTGGTCGGCGGGCGGCATGACCGCACCGAAAAGATCCTGGGCGCGGGCATCGGCGCGGTCGCGGGCGCGGGCATCGGCGCCTATATGGACGCGCAGGAAAAGAAATTGCGCGAAGAAACCGCCGGCAGCGGCGTGGACGTGATCCGCGACGGCGACAATCTGGTGCTGCGCATGCCATCGGGCATCACCTTCGCCACCGACAGTTCCGCCGTGCAGCCCCAGTTCCAGCCGACGCTGAACGACGTCGCATCCGTACTGGCGCAATATCCCAAGACCTATATCGACGTGTACGGCCACACCGACAGCGACGGCACCGATGCCTATAACCAGGCCCTGTCGGAACGGCGCGCCCAGGCAGTGGGCGATTATCTGACGAGCCATGGCGTGCAGTCGGCCCGCATCGCCACGCGCGGTTTCGGGGAGACCCAGCCCATCGCCTCCAACGCCACGGCGGAGGGCAAGGCGTCCAACCGCCGCGTCGAAATCAAGATCGCTCCGGTGACGGAGCAGGATGTGCGTAGCTGAGACGGGCTGCGGGGACCGGGAGGCCGGTCCCCGCCCGCTGTTCCTTCATGCCGCCCTATCCCTGCCAATCCAGGGCGAATTTCAGCAGCAGGGTGCGTTGGAAAAATTCGTGATTGTCGTCCGACGCAATCCAGACGATCCGGCGGCCGCCTTCCCGGCTCAGGGCCAATCCTTCGAAATTGTCGGCCAACAGGGGCGGCGCCAGCCGGGCGAGGACGCGCGCCTTCAGCCGGTCGCCGGGGCGCGGCTCTTCCGGCAGTTCGATGATCGCCAGGGTCGCCGTGAACAGTTCCTGCAAGGTCAGCCGCCGGTTGAGGACCAGCACATGCCTGTCGTCCAGCGCGACCGCATCGGTCGGGCGATAACCGCGCGGCGGCACATAGCGCAGGTGCATGGGCGCCGCCGTAGCGGCTTCGGCCGGGTCGCCCGCGAACAGCAGCGTGTCGTGGCTGCCGTCGGCGGTCATCCCCATTTCCGCCAGGACGAGGAAGCGGCCGCCGGGCAGCCGCGCCAGGGATTCGACCGATCCCGTCTCCGGCCAGGCCTCGATCTCCGGCCAGGTGCGGCAGGCTTCGACGCGGGCGAAGCCGGGGGAATAGCGGCAGATCATCTGTTGCAGTTCGAAGCCCACCCAATAGCGCCCTGTCGCCGGATCATGAGCCATCGCCTCCGAATCCCAGGCCCACCAGGGGCGCTCCCGATCCTGCGGGCGGATGGGAAGCGGGGCGATGAAGGGACGCCGTTCCGCCCTGCCCCGGCCGATGTGGAAACCCATCAGCGTGCCGGAATCGCTGAGCGCCAGAATCTGGCCGTCAGGTTCCGCCAGCAGCGAGGATATGCCGCCAAAGCCATGATGGGTGCTGCTGAGTTGCCATCCGCCCAGATAGTGCAGCATTCCAAGGTCGCGCTGGGCGGGATCGGCCGCGTTCAGGGACAAGGCGCGCGCCCGCACCAGCAATGGGCCGGGGCCGAAGGGTTCGGGCTTGTTCTTATGCGGCGCGGGGAGCAGCAGGATCGCGAGCAGCAGGACGATCAGGATTCGGCGCATCGCCCTTGCCATAGGGGATAATCGGCCCCCGTGCAGGGTTTTTCGCGGCGCTGGCATCGACCGCCGAAAAGCGCGATAAGCGTTCCCGCCGGTTGCTCCAATGCTGAACGGCGGCTGACATCGCCATTCAGGCTTGGCTCAATGCGAATCGGGCAAAAGGGTCTCAATCGATGGTGAGTCCTCCGTGGAAGACCTGCCGTGATCGATGGCAAATGAGGAGCAACGCCATGAAGACGAAGTTTCTGATCAATCTGGGGGCGGCGCTGGCAATGGGCGCTGCCTCTCTGGCCGTCACCGCAACGCCGGCCATGGCCCGCGACGGCTGGGGCCGCCATTACGACCGTGGCGACTATTATCGCGGCGACCGTGGGTATCGCGGCTATCGCGGCGATGGTTATTACCGGGGCGGCGGCTATTATCGCGGCGACGGCTATTACCGGGGCTATCGCGGCTATCGCGGTGGCTATCGCTGCCGGGACAATGGCACGGGCGGCACCATCATCGGCGCGATAGCCGGTGGCCTGCTCGGCAATGAAGTCGGCAAGGGCAGCGGCCGCTACGGTCGCCGCGGCGACGGCACCACGGGCGCCATCATCGGCGCGGGCGTGGGTGCGCTGGCCGGGCGGGCGATCGACCGGGATTGCTGATCCACCGTTGAAGGATGAACGAAAAGAGGGCCGCTCCATCGGGGCGGCCCTTTTTTTGCCTTCTGACGCATCCTGTCCCTGCAACGCCAGGGCAGGCTCAGCCTGATGGAACCGACCGGCGCGAGCCAAAGAAAAAGGCCGCACCGTTTCCGGCGCGGCCCATTCCAGACAATTCCCTTTTGGGAATTACATCGCGTTCGCGGCAGCGTTGCCGGCCGTGTTCGCAGCGTTCGAAGCGGCGTTCGAAGCATTGTCGGCAGCGTTCAGCGCGGCGTTCATGGCGTTGTCGGCAGCGTTCGAAGCGTTCTCCGCGGCATTGGCCGAAGCGTTGGCGGCATTTTCCGCACCGCCCGAGCAGGCGGCCAGGCCGAGCGACGCGGCGAGAACGAGCGAAAGAGCAATCGACTTGGTCATGGGTTAACCCCTCTCTGAGAATAATAACGGTGCAGACCACTCTCGGAGAAAAGTTCACCCCCCATTGCGTCTGCGCCGCGATTCGTAATGAATCCGGCGACTCATGGCAATCCCAATCATGCGTCAAGCCCGTGATTCGGGGCTGTCAGGGGTTGAACGGCGCGGTTCCGAACGACCATTGACGCATATAAAGATTTCTTTATATGATCCATGCATGAGCGCAGCAATCGACATTTTCCGGGCATTGGGCGACCCGACGCGGCTGCGCATCATCTATCTTCTGCGCGCCATGGAACTGGCCGTGGGCGAAATCGCGCAGGTCGTGGGGCAAAGCCAGCCGCGCGTGTCCCGCCATGTCCGCATCCTGGCCGAAGCCGGTCTGGTGGAGCGGCGCAAGGAAGGCAATTGGGTTTTCCTGCGGCTGGGCAAAGAGGCGGAAATCGGACCCTTTCTGACGCTTTTCGACCAACTCGTGCCGTCGGAGGGCGAGCTGTTGTGGCAGAAGGCCGACCTCGCCCGGCTGGCGGCGGTACGGGCGGATCGCGCCCAGGCGGCGGAAAGCTATTTTGCCGAACATGCCGAGGAATGGGACGCGATCCGGTCCCTGCATGTGCCGGAGGGCGATGTGGAGGCGGCGATGACCGCCCTGCTGGGGGCGGAACCGATCGGCCATCTGCTCGACATCGGCACCGGGACCGGGCGAATGATCGAATTGTTCGGTCCGTCGGCGGAGCTGGTGACGGCGCTGGACCGCAGCCCGGACATGCTGCGGCTGGCCCGCGCCAAGCTGCCCGAGGATGCGGGCGACAAATATGCGCTGGTGCTGGGCGATTTCAGCGCCCTGCCGCTGGAGCCGGGCAGCGCCGATACGGTGGTGCTGCATCAGGTGCTGCACTATGCCCAGGCGCCCGAGGCGGTGATCGAGGAAGCGGCACGGGTGACGGCGGCGGGCGGCCGCGTCCTGATCGCCGATTTCGCGGCGCATGAACGGGAAGAGCTACGGCTGCGCGACCAGCATGCGCGGCTGGGCTTTTCCGACGGGCAGATCGAAAGCTGGTTCGCGGATGCGGGCCTGGAACTGGAACGGGTGGAGGTGCTGCCCGGCCAGGAACTGACGGTGCAATTATGGCTGGGCCGCCGCCGTGGCGCGCGCGTCCTGCCTATCGAAGGACGACTTTCCGCATGACCTTGAGCTTTCCCTCCGTCGAAGAGGCCCGGCGGGCGCTGGATGCGCCGCTTTACGCCGATCTGGCGGGCGACCTGAATGTGAGCTTCGAATTCTTCCCGCCCAAGACGGAGAAGATGGAGGAGCAGCTCTGGTCCGCGATCCAGACCCTGACGCCGCTGGCGCCGAAATTCGTGTCGGTGACTTACGGCGCGGGCGGGTCGACGCGGGAGCGGACGCATAACACCGTCGCGCGGATCGCGAAGGAAACACCCTTGTCGGCGGCGGCGCACCTCACCTGCGTGGCGGCGAGCAAGGCGGAGATCGACGGGGTGGCCGACGCCTATTGGGAAGCGGGCGTGCGGCATATCGTGGCGCTGCGCGGCGATCCGCCGGAAGCGGGCGCGAAGTTCGAGGCGCATCCGGACGGGTACAAGGGCGCGGCGGAACTGGTCGAAGGGCTGGTGAAGCGCCATCCCTTCGAGATTTCGGTCGCCGCCTATCCGGAGACGCATCCCGACGCCTTGAGCGCGCGGGGCGACATCGACAATCTGAAGCGCAAGCTGGATGCGGGCGCGACGCGGGCGATCACGCAATTCTTCTTCGAGCCGGATACCTTCTTCCGTTTCCGCGATACGGTGGCGGCGGCAGGGATCGGCGCGGACATCATTCCGGGCATCATGCCGGTCAGCAATTTCGCGGCGGTCCAGCGCATGTCGGCCATGTGCAACACCGATGTGCCGGGCTGGATGGGCAAGCTGTTCGAGGGGTTGGACGACCTGCCCGCCGCACGGCAGCTCGTGTCCGCGACGCTGGCGGCGGAACTGTGCCGCAAGCTTTATGCGGGCGGGGTGCGCGACTTTCATTTCTATACGCTCAACCGGGCGGAACTGAGCTATGCGATCTGCCATCTGCTCGGGCTGCGGCCGGCGACATTGGAGAAGACGGCATGACCGCCGAGGAACGCTTCCGCGCCGTGGCCGCGGAGAAGATCATGATATTCGACGGCGGCTACGGCACGTCGATCCAGAAACATGGGCTGACGGAGGCGGATTATCGCGGGTCGCTCGATCTGGCGAAGGACCAGAAGGGCAATAACGACCTGCTCTGCCTGACCCGGCCGGACATCGTGGAGGGCATCCACACCGCCTATCTCGACGCCGGTGCGGACATGATCGAAACCAACACCTTCTCCTCCACCAAGATCGCCATGGCCGATTATGGCTGCGAACATCTGGTGCGGGAGATCAACATCGCCGCCGCGAAGATCGCCCGCAAGGCCTGCGAGGCGGCGACGGCGAAGGATGGGCGGCCGCGCTTTGTCGCGGGGTCGATCGGGCCGACGAACAAGACGCTGTCGATCTCTCCGGACGTCAACGATCCGGCCTATCGCGAGGTCGATTACGATACGCTGAAGGCCGATTATCGCGAGCAGTGCGACGCGCTGATCGAGGGCGGCGTGGACTTCCTGCTGGTCGAGACCTGCTTCGACACGCTGAACGCCAAGGCGGCGGGCATGGCGGCGCGGGAGGCAGAGGCGGCGGCGGGGCGGCCGGTGCCGCTGATGCTGAGCTTCACCATCACGGATATGTCGGGGCGCAACCTGTCCGGGCATACGATCAACGCCTTCTGGTATTCGCTGCGGCATTTGAAGCCGCTGACCATCGGGGTGAACTGCGCCTTCGGGGCGGATCTGCTGCGGCCTTATCTCAGCGAACTGGCGAAGAATGCGGATACGTTGATCCTGGCTTATCCCAATGCCGGGCTGCCCAATGAACTGGGGCAATATGATGAGCTGCCGGAGACTACGGCGAACCTGATCCGCCAGTGGGTGGATGAGGGGCTGGTGAATATGGTCGGCGGTTGCTGCGGCACGACGCCGGCGCATATCGGCGCGGTGGCGAAGGCGCTGGCGGGGCACAAGCCGCGTCAGGTGCCGGAGCTGCCGGTGGTGACGCGGCTTGCGGGCCTCGAACCGATGCATATTGCCGCGTAAGATATAAATCCGTCATTCCCGCGAAGGCGGGAATCCATCTCCTGCCTTCTCCCCTGGTGCTATGTTGGGAGATGGATCCCCGCCTTCGCGGGGATGACGAAGAGAAGAGAAGCAGGGAATGACCCAATCGACCGCCACTTTCGTCAATATCGGTGAGCGCACCAACGTCACCGGATCGGCCAAGTTCAAGAAGTTGATCATGGCGGGCGACTATGCCGCGGCCATCGACATCGCCCGCGATCAGGTGGAGAACGGCGCGCAGATCGTCGACGTCAACATGGACGAAGGCCTGCTCGACGCCGTGGAGGCGATGACGACCTTCCTGAAGCTGATGACGTCCGAACCGGACATTGCCCGCGTTCCGGTCATGATCGACAGTTCCAAATGGGAAGTGATCGAAGCCGGCCTGAAATGCGTGTCGGGCAAGCCCATCGTCAATTCGATCAGCATGAAGGAGGGTGAGGCAGCCTTCCTCCATCACGCCCGCCTCTGCATGGCCTATGGCGCGGCGGTGGTCGTCATGGCCTTCGACGAGACCGGCCAGGCCGATACGAAGGACCGCAAGGTCGAGATCTGCGAGCGCGCCTACAAGCTGCTGATGTCCATCGGCTTCCCGCCGGAGGACATCATCTTCGACCCCAATATCTTCGCCGTGGCGACCGGGATCGAGGAGCACAACAATTACGGCGTCGACTTCATCGAGGCCTGCCGGGAGATCAAGAAGCGCTGCCCCCATGTCCATATTTCGGGCGGCCTGTCGAACTTCTCCTTCTCCTTCCGCGGCAATGAGCCGGTGCGGCGGGCGATGCATTCGGTCTTCCTCTACCACGCCATCCCGGCGGGGCTGGACATGGCGATCGTCAATGCGGGCCAGCTCGACGTTTACGACGCCATCGACCCGGCGCTGCGCAAGGCGTGCGAGGATGTGCTGCTGAACAGCGATCCGGAGGCGGGCGAACGCCTGGTCGCGCTGGCGGAGAGTTTCAAGGGCAAGGATGCCGCATCGGAAAAGGCAGCGCAGGAATGGCGCGGCTGGCCGGTCGCCAAGCGGCTGGAACATGCGCTGGTCAAGGGCATCGACATGTATGTGGTCGAGGATACGGAGGAAGCCCGCCTCGCTGCCGTGAAGCCCATCGAGGTGATCGAAGGCCCGCTGATGGACGGCATGAATGTCGTCGGCGACCTGTTCGGCGCGGGCAAGATGTTCCTGCCGCAGGTCGTGAAATCCGCCCGCGTCATGAAGAAGGCGGTCGCCCACCTCCTCCCCTTCATCGAGGCGGCGAAGGAGCCCGGCGCCAAGGGCAAGGGCAAGGTCGTGATGGCGACGGTCAAGGGCGACGTCCACGACATCGGCAAGAACATCGTCGGCGTCGTGCTTCAGTGCAACGGCTTCGAGGTGATCGATCTGGGCGTCATGGTGCCGTGGCAGGACATCATCAAGGCGGCGAACGAAAATGACGCCGACATGATCGGCCTCAGCGGCCTCATCACCCCCTCGCTGGACGAGATGGTGACGGTCGCGGCGGAAATGCAGCGCGCCGATATGACCATGCCGCTGCTGATCGGCGGTGCGACCACCTCCAAAGTGCATACCGCGCTGCGCATCGATCCGGCCTTCACCGGGCCGGTGGTGCACGTGCTGGACGCCAGCCGGGCGGTCGGCGTCGCGACGGCGCTAGTCTCCGAAACCCAGAAGACCGATTTCGTCCAGAAGACCAAGGATGATTATGCCCATGTCCGCGCCGCCCGAGAGGGCAAGGGGCAGAGCAAGCTGCTCAGCATCGAGGAAGCGCGGGCCAATGCCTTCGAGATCGACGAGAGCCTGAAGCCCGGCAAGCCGCGCCTGCCCGGCGTCCACCGCTTCCCGGACTGGGATCTGAAGGACCTGCGCAACTATATCGACTGGACGCCCTTCTTCCGCGCATGGGAACTGGCGGGCAATTATCCCGCGATCCTGGAGGACAGGGTGGTGGGCGAGAGCGCGACCAGCCTGTTCACCGATGCGCAGAAGATGCTCGACCGCATCGTGGACGAGAAATGGCTGACGGCGCGCGGCGTGGCCGGCCTGTGGCCCTGCCGCCGCGAAGGCGACGACATCATCGTCCATGTCGAGGATGAAAAGCATGTCCGCCTGCCGATGCTGCGCCAGCAGATCGCCAAGCGGGAGGGCCGGGCCAATATGTGCCTTGCCGACTTCATCAGCCATGATGGCGACTGGATGGGCGGTTTCGCCGTGTCGATCCACGGGATCGAGCCGCATCTGGCGCGGTTCAAGAACGCTATCGACGATTATTCGGACATATTGCTCAAGGCGCTGGCGGATCGTCTGGCGGAGGCCTTTGCCGAGCGGCTGCACCATTATGTGCGCACCGCGCTCTGGGGCTATGCCGAGGGCGAGCAGCTTACCAACGAGGCGCTGATCAAGGAGCAATATCGCGGCATCCGGCCCGCGCCCGGCTATCCCGCCTGTCCGGAGCATAGTCTGAAGCCGCTGCTGTTCGACATGCTGGACGCGCATCACGCGACGGGCATTTCGCTGACGGAAAGCTTCGCGATGCTGCCGACGGCGGCGGTCAGCGGCTTTTACTTCGGGCATCCGCAGGCGGAATATTTCGGCGTGGCGCGGGTGGGGCGCGACCAGCTGGAGGATTATGCCGGGCGGCGCGGGGTGGATCTGGAGACGGCCGAGCGCTGGCTGCGGCCCAATCTGGATTGAATCCTACTCCGTCATTCCCGCCTTCGCGGGAATGACGGAAAGAAGACTAACGCGCCTCGTGGTTGGCCGCCACCGCCTTCGCCACCGCCTGCATCAACTGCCAGCGCGTCGGGATCGGTTCCGTCGTGCTGCCGATCATCACCGCGACCGCATAGCTGGTGCCGTCGGGCGCGGTCATGATGCCGATGTCGTTGAACCCGGTCGAACGCGCGCCCAGTTCCTGACCCGTGCCGGTCTTGTGCAGATAATGCCATCCCGCCGGCACGCCGCCCTTGATCCGCTGCGGCCCCGTCTTCGCCTCGCCCATGATCGAAAGCAGCAGTTGCGACGATGCCGGGGAAAGCATGTCGTTCTGCTTGAGCTTCGCCAGCGCCTGCACGATGGAGGATGGCGCGGCGCCGTCCGGCGGGCTGGCGAGATAATTGTCCAGCGCCTTCTGCCGCACCGATAGGGGCAGCCTGGCGCGGGCGGCGTAGAAGTTGCGGCCGATCGAATAATCCTGCCGCCATTCCAGGCCCGCCGTGGTGGATTGCAGCAGCCGTTCGCCGG
Source organism: Sphingobium sp. PNB (assembly GCF_019873065.1). Taxonomy (NCBI): domain Bacteria; kingdom Pseudomonadati; phylum Pseudomonadota; class Alphaproteobacteria; order Sphingomonadales; family Sphingobiaceae; genus Sphingobium; species Sphingobium sp. PNB. The sequence continues at coordinate 3,813 of NZ_JAINEZ010000055.1, read as the reverse complement.
GCCCGAAGCGGATGTCCCTGATATAGCGGCGCGCGAGATAGCTGCGCACCGCTTCCGGCCCGCCGACGGCGCGCAGCAGCGTGTCGTTGGCGGTATTATCGCTCTGCGTCATGGCGCGGCGCATCAGGTCGGAATAGGTGGTGGTCCAGCCGGCATTGCCCACCAGGGCGGCGGTCGGCTGGTGGAAGAGGGTCAGGTCCTTCTTCGTGATGGTGGTGCTGTCGCTGAGGCGGATCTTGCCCCGGTCGACCGCGTCGAGGAAGGTCATGGACACCCAGAGCTTCGAAACGCTCTGCTGCGGGAAGAGCAGATTGCCGTTCCATGCAACGGTCCAGTCGCTGCCGATGCGGCGCACGGCGATGCCGACCTTGCCGTTGAAGCTTTGGCCCAGGTTGCGGACCACACTGACCAGCGCGGGGGGCGGCGTTTCCCTTTGGTCGACCTTCAGCGCTTCGAAGGGCTTGGGCGGATTGGCGACCGGCTTGATCGGGAAGGTCGCGGTGGAAGGCTGCGGCCGCTGCTGGACCGCCGCATAGGGTTGCTGCGGCGCGCTGACGCAGGCCGAAAGCGCCGCCATCAACAGGACGAGCCGGGCCGAGCCGCTATTGCCGCCGCCATTTGGGCGCTTGCCGCGCCCTCCCTTGAAATTGGTCATCGAAATCCCCGCACTCTCCTTCCGCATTAGGGTTCAGACCCGCGCCGGGTGACAAGAATCATGCGATGAACGATTCCACAAATGCGATGTAAGGAGGCTGAACGAGGCGCGCCTTAACTCAGTTGAGGTTCAGGCGAAGGACTGCAAGGAAGCGCCGATGAACCACATGATGAACAGACGGACGATGATGCGGGGGGCGACTGCGCTGCTGGCGGGCGGCATGTTGCCGGTACGGGCGTGGGCGGCGCCCTTCGCTTCGCGCCGCATTGCCGTGACGACTCGCGGCACCGGTCGCGATGTCGTGCTGATCGCGGGGCTGGCGAGCGGGCCGGGGCTGTGGAACGGGGTGGTCGGCGCGCTTTCCGGTTATCGCTGGCATCTGGTCCACGTGCGGGGTTTTGCCGGCCTCGCGGCGGACGCCAATGCCAGCGGGCCGCTGGTCCAGCCTTTGGCGGACGAGATCGCCCGCTATATCGCGGCGGCGGGGCTGGAGCGGCCCGCCATTGTCGGCCACAGCATGGGCGGCACGCTGGCGATGATGCTGGGTTTGAAGGGGCTGGCGGGGCGGCTGATGGTGGTCGACATGCTGCCCGAAGGGGCGGCGATGGTCGGCGGCACGGCGCAGGGCATGGGCTTCCTGGCCGATCAACTGGGGCAATATTTCACCGGAACCAAGGCGGGCCGCGCCTATCTAGCGCGGATGCTGGCGGAAATGCCGGGCGCCCGGGGAAGCGATCCGGATGTCGTCGCCAATGCGCTGCGCGATCTCGCCAATGTCGACCTGGGGCCGCAACTGGCGCGGCTGACCGCGCCGATGGAGGTGGTCTATGCCGTCGGCAGCGATGCGGCGCAGGCGGGCGAGATCGGCCGAACCTTCCGCGCCGCCTATGCCGCCAAGCGCGGCGTGCGGCTGGTGCCCATCGGCCCCAGCGGCCATGTCGTCATGGCGGATCAGCCGGCCCGCTTCAACGCGGTCCTCGGCAATTTTCTGAAGACGGTTTGACGCCGATCAAAGGCGCGGCGGGACAGCAGGGGTAAAAGCAATCCGACGCCTTCCTCCGCGTCACTCCTCGACTCATGGCGCAGCGCGATGGACGCTGCGCCACTTTTTTTCAGCTTCCTTCAGGGCGCCAGCACCGTATCGACCGCCTGCGGCAGCATCGCCGGATAATCGAGCGTATAGTGCAGCCCCCTGCTCTCCTTGCGATGCAGGGCGGAGCGGACGACCAGACGCGCGACCTCCAGCAGGTTGCGCAGTTCGATGAGGTCCGGCGTCACGCGGAAATGGCCGTAATATTCGTCGGCTTCCTTCGCCAGCAGGTCGATGCGGTGCTTGGCGCGCTCCAGCCGCTTGGTGGTGCGGACGATGCCGACATAGTCCCACATGAAGCGGCGGATTTCCTTCCAATTATGCTGGACGATGACCTCTTCGTCCGAATTGGTGACGCGGCTTTCGTCCCAGGGGCGGATCGGCGGCGGCGCGGGCAGTTCGTCCCAATGGGCGCGGATGTGCCGGGCGGCGGCTTCCCCGAAGACGAAGCATTCCAGCAGCGAATTGGAAGCGAGGCGGTTGGCGCCGTGCAGCCCGCTTTCGGTGACTTCGCCCGCCGCATAGAGCCCCGGCAGGTCGGTGCGGCCATCCAGGTCGATGACCACGCCGCCGCAGGTATAATGCTGCGCCGGGACGACCGGGATCGGTTCCTTCGTGATGTCGATGTCAAGATCCAGCAGGCGCGCATAGATGGTCGGGAAATGGGTGCGCACGAATTCCGGCGGCTTGTGGCTGATGTCGAGATGGACATAGTCGAGGCCGAGCCGCTTGATCTCATGGTCGATGGCGCGGGCCACCACGTCGCGGGGGGCGAGTTCGCCGCGCGGGTCGAACCGGGGCATGAAGCGTTCCCCGCCGCCGGGGACACCGGGGGGCAGCTTCAAATGACCGCCCTCCCCCCGAACCGCCTCCGTGATGAGGAAATTCTTGACCTCCAGATTGTAGAGGCAGGTCGGGTGGAACTGGTTCATCTCCATGTTGGAGACGCGGCAGCCCGCGCGCCAGGCCATGGCGATGCCGTCCCCGGTCGCGCCCCGGGGAGCCGTGGAGAAGAGATAGGTGCGGCCCGCGCCGCCGGTGCAGAGGATCGTCGCCTTGCCCAGGATCGCGTCGACATGGTCCGTCAGCCTGTTGAAGGCATAGACGCCCCATACATGCCCGTCGCCCGAATAGCGCTCGCCATGGCGGCTGGTGATGAGGTCGATGGCGACCCTGTCCTCCAGCAGCGTGATGTTGGGATTGGCGCGGGCGGCCTTCAGCAGCGCGACCTGCACGGCATGGCCGGTGGCGTCGTCGACATGGACGATGCGGCGGTGGCTGTGACCGCCTTCGCGGGTCAGGTGCCAGCGTTCGCCGAATTCCTCCCCTCCATTGAAGGGAACGCCAAGCTCCGCGAGCCGCTCTATCGCCGCAGGAGCCTCGGAGACGACGAATTCGACGGTGCTGCGGTCGTTCAGGCCCGCGCCTGCGACCATCGTGTCTTCGATATGCGCCTCGAAACTGTCCCCGGCGTCGAGCACGGCGGCGATGCCGCCCTGCGCCCAATTGGTGGACCCGCCATCCAGCGCGCCCTTGGCCAGCACCACGACCTTGCGGTCCTGCGCCAGGTTGATGGCGGCCGTCAGCCCCGCCGCGCCGGAGCCGATGATGACGACGTCATAGGTGGTGGTGGGCATATAGTCTTCTTACTCCCCTCCCGCAGGCGGGAGGGGTTGGGGGTGGGCTTGCGCGAGGGCTGCCATGATATGCGACAGCACGCCTTCGATATTCCCTATCACGTCGGCATTCTGAAAGCGCAAGACGGTAAAGCCTAGTTCGCGACAGTAGGCGTCGCGGCGGGCGTCATATTCCGCACTGTCGTCGTGGGTGGAGCCATCCAGTTCGATGATGAGCTTCGCCTCACGGCAGAGGAAGTCCGCGAAATAAGGGCCGATAGGGATTTGGCGGCTGAACTTGCGGCCGTCCAGTTGGCGGTTGCGCAGGCGCTGCCAAAGGAACCGCTCAGGCGGAGATGCCTCGTTTCTTAGCGACTTTGCGCGGGACGTATTCCTGCTTCTGAAAGGTCGCGCCAGCCCACCCTCCGGCCCCCTCCCGCCTGCGGGAGGGG
>NZ_JAINEZ010000054.1:0-37750 GCF_019873065.1 Sphingobium sp. PNB | reverse complement strand
GTGAAATAGGCATAGGCGCGCGTCTTCGCCCGCCCGACCCGCCCGCGAAGCTGGTAGAGCTGCGCCAGGCCGAAGCGGTCCGCCCGATGGATGATGAGCGTGTTGGCGGACGGAATGTCGAGCCCGCTTTCGACGATGGTGGTCGAGAGCAGCACGTCGTAGCGCCTGTCGTAAAAGGCGGCCATGCGTTCCTCCACCTCCGTCGCGCTCATCTGGCCATGGGCGACCACCGGCCGCACTTCGGGCACTTCGGTGCGGAGAAATTCCTCGATCTCCGTCAGGTCGGAAATGCGCGGCACGACGAAGAAGCTCTGGCCGCCGCGATAATGTTCGCGCAGCAGCGCCTCGCGAATCACGACCCCGTCCCACGGCATGATGTAGGTCCGCACCGCCAGGCGATCCACCGGCGGCGTCTGGATGACCGACAGTTCGCGCAGGCCCGACATCGCCATCTGCAATGTGCGCGGGATGGGCGTCGCCGTCAGCGTCAGCACGTGGACGTCGGTCTTGAGCGACTTCAGCCGTTCCTTGTGGGTCACGCCGAACCGCTGTTCCTCGTCCACGATGACGAGGCCCAGCCGCTTGAACTCCAGCCCCTTGGCCAGCAGCGCATGGGTGCCCACCACGATGTCGACGGTTCCGTCGGCAAGGCCGGCCTTCACCGCCTTCGCCTCCTTGTCCGGCACCAGCCGGGACAGGCGGCCGATCTTCACCGGGAAACCCCGGAAACGCTCCTCGAAATTCATGTGATGCTGCCGGGCGAGCAGGGTGGTCGGGCAGATCACCACCACCTGCATCCCCGCCATCGCCGCGACGAAGGCGGCGCGCAGCGCGACCTCCGTCTTGCCGAAGCCGACATCGCCGCAGACCAGCCGGTCCATCGGCCTGCCAGCGCCCAGATCCTCGATCACGTCGCTGATCGCCCGGTCCTGATCGTCGGTTTCCTGATAGGGGAAGCGGTCGACGAAGGCGGGATAGCCCGCGCTGTCGGGTTCCGCCACGGTCGCGGGCCGCAGGGCGCGTTCCGCCGCGGTCTTGAGCAGTTCGCCCGCAATCTCCCGGATGCGTTCCTTCATCCGCGCCTTGCGCCGCTGCCAGGCCTCCCCGCCCAGCCTGTCCAGGCTGACGCCCTCGCTTTCGGAGCCGTAGCGGGAGAGAACCTCCAGATTCTCGACCGGCACATAGAGCTTGTCGCCGCCCGCATATTCCAGCGCGACGCAATCATGCGCCGCCTTGGCGACGGGAATCTGGGTCAGCCCTTCATAGCGGCCGATGCCATGGTCCATGTGCACGACCAGATCGCCGGGCGAGAGCGTCGCCAGTTCGGCCAGGAAAGCGTCGGCGCTCTTCTTGCGCTTGGCCCGCCGCACGAGCCGGTCGCCCAGCATGTCCTGTTCGGTCAGCACCGCCACGTCGGGCGCGGTGAAGCCATGGTCGAGCGGCAGGACGGTCAGCACCGTGCTGCCCCCGGCCGCGATGCCCAGCGCCTCCTGCCAGCTGTCCGCCGCCGCGATCCGCTTCAGCCCATGATCGGCCAGCAATCCGGACAGCCGTTCCCGCGCGCCGCCCGAATAGCTGGCGATGACCACCTTCTTCTTCGCCCGCTGGAGCGCGGCGATATGTTTGCTCACCGCCTCATAGACATTGGCGTTCTGCGCCCGCTCCGGCGCGAAGTCGCGTGGGCCATCCACCGCGAAGTCGAGGACGGAGGCGCTTTCCGGTTCATGGAAAGGGGTGGTGGCGTGCATCGGCCAGTCCCGCGCCAAAGCGGCCCATTCCTCCGCCTCCAGATAGAGGGCCCTGGGCTCCAGCGGCCGATAGGCGCCGGGATCGGAGGATTTCGCCGCCGCGCGGTTCGCATGATAGTCCCTGATCGCCTCGAACCGCGCCTCCGCCGCGCCCGCGACGCCATGGTCCAGCAGGATCAGGCTGTCGTCGCCCAGATAGTCGGTCAGGGGCACCAGCCGTTCCTCGAACAGCGGCAGCCAATGTTCCATGCCCTGCAGGCGGCGCCCGTCGCTCACCGCCTGATAGAGCGGGTCGCCGGTGGCCGTGGCGCCGAAAATTTCGCGATAGCGGCCGCGGAAACGCTTGATCGTCTCCTCGTCCAGCAAGGCCTCCGACGCGGGGAGCAGGGTGAAGCCCTCGACGCTCCCGCTCGTCCGCTGGTCGGCGGGATCGAAGCGACGCACCGTCTCTATCTCGTCCCCGAAGAAATCGAGCCTGAGCGGCTGTTCCTCGCCGCCGGGGAACAGGTCGACAATGCCGCCGCGTATGGCGAACTCGCCCCGGTCATGCACGGTGTCGGTGCGCACATAGCCATTGGCCTGCAGCATGTCGGCCAGCCGCGAGATGGCGATCCGTTCCTTGGGCGCGAGTTTCGCCACCAGTTGCCGCACGCGGAACGGCGTCAGCGTGCGCTGGGTGAGGGCGTTGAGCGTGGTGAGGACGAGTTGCGGCCCCTGCGGCTTGCCTTGCAGGGCGTGGAGGCCAGCCAGCCGGGCCGCGGCGGTGCGCAGCGAAGGGCTGGCCCGGTCATAGGGCAGGCAGTCCCAGGCCGGGATTTCGACGATCTCGATCTCCGGCGCGAAATAATGCGCCGTATCCGCCACGGCGCGCATCAGCTGCTCGTCGGGGGCGACGAACAGCGTGCGGGACGGGGCGGCGCGCGCGATGTCCGCCAGCAGCCAGGGCTGGAAACCGGCCGGCACGCCGGAAAGGGTCATCGGGGCGGAGGCTTTGAGGATTTTCTGGAGATCGGTCATTTCTTGCTTTGTCATTCCCGCGAAGGCGGGATGCGTTCCCGGCCCGGCGTGTGGATGCTCCGTCAGGAGATGAATCCCCGCCTTCGCGGGGATGACGGCGTAGGGCGTCTATTTCTTCCCGATCTCCACGAAATCCATCTTCACGAACCTGTCCCACATCGGCCCGCGCCATTGTTCCGGCAGCGGCAGCGTGCCGAGGGCCCAGGCCATGATGTCGGCATCCTGTTCCTCGATAAAGCGTTCGAACCAATCCAGTTCCTCTTCGCCCCATTCGGCATGGTAGCGATCGAAAAATCCCCCCACCGCCAGGTCCGCTTCCTTGATGCCGCGATGCCAGGCCCGGAATTGCAGGCGGCGGATGCGGGGGTCTTCGTTCACAATTTGTTCCTTGCGCGAGCATGGCGAAATTGCCGATCGGATGTTTGCGCATCGTCCCGGCTGGGCTAGACGCATGCAGATAGCCATGCGACCCGATATCCTCAACCCACTCTTCACCGAAATCGAAGCGCTGAAAGGCGTCGGCCCAACATTGGCAAAACCGCTGGAGCGGCTGGGCCTGGCGCGCGCCGTCGACGTTGCCTTCCATCTTCCGGTCAGCTTCATCGACCGCCGCATGGTGGACGAGCTGATCCTGGGCGATTCAGGCCGGGTCATCGGCATCACGCTGACGCCCACCGACTATCGCGCGTCCGGCAGCGCCCGCGCGCCGTTCCGCGTGATTGCGCAGGACCGGCACGGGAACAGCGTCGCGCTGGTCTATTTCGGCCGCAACAGCGCCTGGCCGCGCAAGCTGCTGCCGCTGGGCGAAGCGAAGTTCGTCTCCGGCAAGCTGGAGGCCTATGGCGACAATCTGCAGATCGTGCATCCCGACCATGTCCTGCCGCCGGAGGAGGCCGCCACCATTCCCGCGCGCGAGCCGGTCTATGGCCTGTCCGAAGGGTTGACCAACAATCGCCTGCGCGACCTGGTGGCGCAGGCGCTGGCCCGCGCCCCCGAACTGCCCGAATGGATCGAGCCCAGCCTGCTCGCCCGCAAGGGCTGGCCCGGATGGCGGGAGGCCCTGCATCGCATCCATGCCGATCCCACGGACGCGCTGGCCCGCGAGCGGCTCGCCTATGACGAGATATTCGCCGGGCAGCTTGCGCTGATGCTGGTGCGCCAGTCGTCCCGCAGGCGCCGGGGCGTGCCCGTTGCCGGTGACGGCCGGTTGCGCGCCATGCTCAAGCTGCCCTTTGCGCCGACCGGCGCGCAGAGCCGCGCCTTCATGGAAATAGAGGGCGACATGGCCCAGCCCGTGCCCATGCTGCGCCTGTTGCAGGGCGATGTGGGGTCGGGCAAGACGCTGGTCGCGCTGATGGCGCTGCTCAACACGGTCGAGGCGGGGACGCAGGGCGCGCTGCTGGCGCCGACCGAAATCCTTGCCCGCCAGCATTATGAAACGCTGCGCGGGATGGCGTCGGGCCTGCCGGTGAATATCGCCATCCTGACCGGGCGCGAAAAGGGCAAGGCGCGCGAATCCACCCTCATGGGACTGGCGGACGGGAGCATCGACATATTGGTCGGCACCCACGCCATCTTCCAGGATGCGGTGCGGTACAAGAACCTCGCCCTGGCGGTGATCGACGAGCAGCATCGCTTCGGCGTCGCGCAGCGCATGATGCTGGCGGCCAAGGCGGAGCGCGCGCCGCACCTGCTGGTGATGACCGCCACGCCGATCCCGCGCACGCTGACGCTCACTTATTATGGCGAGATGGACGTGTCCCGCCTGGACGAGATGCCGCCGGGTCGGCAGCCGATCCAGACCGTCGTCATGTCCTCCGGGCGTCTGGACGAAGTGGTGGAGGCGCTGGCCCGCCATGTGGAGGGCGGGGGGCAGGCCTATTGGGTCTGCCCGCTGGTCGAGGAAAGCGAGAATAGCGACCTTGCCGCCGCCGAGGCGCGGGCGGAGACGCTGCGGATGCGCTTCGGCGAGCGCGTCGCCATCGTGCACGGCAGGATGAAGGGGCCGGAGAAGGACGCCGCGATGGAAGCCTTCGCCTCCGCCCGGGCGAAGATATTGGTGGCGACCACCGTGATCGAGGTCGGCGTCGACGTTCCCAACAGCAACCTCATCATCATCGAAGGGGCCGACCGCTTCGGCCTGGCGCAGCTTCACCAGTTGCGCGGGCGCGTGGGGCGGGGGCAGAACCAGTCGGTCTGCATCCTGCTGCGCGGCAATGCGCTGAGCGAGACCGCCAGGGCGCGGCTGGCCCTGATGCGGGAAACCAATGACGGTTTCCGCATAGCGGAGGAGGACCTGCGCCTGCGGGGCGCGGGCGAGATATTGGGCACGCGCCAGTCGGGCGAGCAGCAGTTGAAGCTCGCCACGCCGGAGCATCTCTCCGCCCTGCTCGATCCGGCGCGGGACGACGCGCATCTGCTGATCGACCGCGATGGGGGACTGAGCGAGGCGCGAGGGCAGGCGGCCAGAACCTGCCTCTATCTTTTCGAACGCGACGCGGCGGTGGGTCTGCTGCGCAGCGGGTAGGATCGCTGCCTGTTCTGGCGAAGGCAGGAATGCGGTGCCGGCGGCTGTGCGACCGGGCGGCGTTTCCCTCGCAGGGTCGGCACGCATCGTGGAAGCAACGGCCTGCCGCACCTGCGAAACCATCCCGCGGCCCTGTCGTTGCAGGACCATGCAATCCGACATCAGCCTGCACCATGTCACGTCGATGGCGGCGATCTCGATCGGCCTGTCGGTCGCCGTCGCCTTCCTGCTCCATTGGCTGGTCTATTGGCTGGCGACCCGCATCGTGCGGCGGATGCGGATAGAGCCGGTGATCCTTCCCGCCCTCTATCACCCCAGCCGCTGGTTGATCGTCCTCATGACGCTGGCGGCGGGCATCCAGCCGCTGACCTTCAGCCCGAATGTGGAGGCGATCTGGTCCATCGGGTCGAAAATGCTGTTCATCCTGCTGATGGGCTGGCTGATCTTCTCCCTGATGCGGGCGGGGCGCATCATCCTGGAACGCCGCAGCGACATCAGCGTGGAGGATAATCTGAAGGCGCGGCGGCAGCATACCCGCATCCGCATCCTCTACCGCGTGACGCAGTTCATCGTCGGCTTCCTGATCGTCTCGCTGATGCTGATCGCCATTCCAGGCGTGCGGAGCGTCGGGGTTACGCTGATGGCGTCGGCGGGGTTGGCCGGGCTGGCCGTCGGCGCGGCGGCGCAGCCCGCGCTCAAGAACCTGATCGCCGGCATCCAGATGGCCTTTTCAGAACCGATCCGGCTGGACGATGTCGTGATCGTCGAGGGCGAGTGGGGCCGGATCGAGGACATCAAGCTGACCTATGTCGTCATCCGCATCTGGGACGACCGGCGGATGATCGTGCCGGTTTCCTATTTCCTGGAAAAGCCGTTCCAGAACTGGACGACCAAGACCTCCGACCTGCTCGGCACCGTCTTCCTTTACGTCGATCCCGCCGCCGACATAGAGGCGATCCGGGCGAGATTCATCGAGGCGGTCAAGGCCAACAGCCGCTGGGATGGGCGGGTCGCGATATTGCAGGTCACCGACCAGCGCGCCGATGCGCTGGAGCTGCGCGGCCTGCTGAGCGCCCGCAACGCCGGCATAGCCTTCGACCTGCGCTGCGAGGTGCGGGAGGCGATGATGAATTTCCTGCGCACGCAAATGCCGCAGGCGCTGGTCCGTTCGCGCCAGCGGCTGGAGGCGGGGGATGATCTTGGGAAGGCGTTTACCAGGCCGTCTGCCGTGGCGGAATGAGGGACAGCATCGCGTCATAGACATGCGGTTCGATCCGCTTCAGGAACTCGACGCCGATCCGCCCATCTTCCGACCAGCGCACGTCCCCGGCATGGTCCTTCACCACGGGCAGCCATATCGTCACCCGTTCGCCCATGGCCAACGGCGCATCCGTCCGGCACATCAATCCCAGGGCGGAGATGTTGATGATCCGCGCGCCATGGGTTCGCCCCTGCGCGGTGATATGGCTGACCATATCGACCAGATCCCGCTGCACGCGTCGCTGGTTGGCGGCGGGGTCCCGCGACTGGTTCAGATGGGACAGGCTTGCGAACACCGAAGGCATGCCCGCAGGATAAGATAAGGAAGGTGGTCTATTCCTTACCTTCCATGGTTAAGGCGCGCTGCACGCTCTTTCGATTTCAGGCGGTTACCAGCCCGTGCTTCTTCGCGCCGAAGCTGACCTTGTCCCCCGCCTTCAGGGGCAGGGCGGGGTCGTTCACCACCTCTCCATTGACGCGGATGGCGCCTTCCGCCAGCTTCCGCCGCACTTCCTTGTTGGAGGCGGCAAAGCCCAGCGCGGCGGTGCCCTGCACGATGTTCAGCCCGTCCGCGCCAAGGCTGACGGTCGGCAGATTGGCGTCGGAGGCGCCCTCCTCGAAAGTCCGGCGGGCCGTCTCCGCGGCGGCGGCGGCGGCATCGACGCCGCGGCAGAGCGCCGTCGCCTCGTTCGCCAGGATCTTCTTGGCCTCGTTGATCTCCGCGCCCTGCAGGGCGGCCAGCCGTTCCACCTCGTCCATCGGCAGGTCGGTGAACAGCCGCAGCCGGCTGGCGACGTCGGCATCGGCCGTGTTGCGCCAGAACTGCCAGTAATCATAGCTGGAAAGCTGGTCCTCGTTGAGCCACACCGCGCCGCCCACGGTCTTGCCCATCTTGGTGCCGTCGGCATTGGTGAGCAGCGGGGTCGTCAGCCCGAACACCTGCGTGCCGTCCACCCGTCGCGCCAGTTCGACGCCGTTGACGATATTGCCCCACTGGTCCGATCCGCCCATCTGCAACCGGCAGGCCGAACGGCGCGACAGTTCCAGAAAGTCATAGGCCTGGAGGATCATATAGTTGAATTCCAGGAAGCTCAGCGACTGTTCCCGGTCCAGCCGCAGCTTCACCGAATCGAAGCTCAGCATCCGGTTGACCGAGAAATGCTGGCCGATGTCGCGCAGGAAAGGGATATATTCCAGCCGGTCCAGCCAATCCGCATTGTCGACCATGATCGCGTCGGTCGGTCCGTCGCCGAATGTCAGGAACCGTTCGAACACGCGTTTGATGCTGCCGACATTCTGCGCGATGGCGTCGGTGGTCAGCAGCTTGCGCGCTTCGTCCTTGAAGCTGGGATCGCCGATCTTGCCGGTGCCGCCGCCCATCAGGACGATGGGCTTGTGCCCGGCCTTCTGCAACTGCCGCAGCATCATGATCGACACCAGATGGCCCACATGCAGCGAGGGCGCCGTGGGATCGAAGCCGATATAGCCCGGCACGACCTGCCTGGCGGCCAGGGCGTCCAGACCCTCCGCATCGGTCAACTGGTGGATATAGCCGCGCGCTTCGAGCAGGCGGAGCAGATCGGACTGGTAGTTGCTCATGGCGCGGCCCTGTAGCATTGAGAGGAATAACGTAAAAGAGGCAGGATCATTCGATGCTCGCAATAGGCCTGATGTCGGGCACATCCCGCGACGGCATAGACGCCGCGCTGATCGAGACCGATGGCGAGGGCGCCAGCAAGGGCATCGCTTTCCATGCCATGCCCTATGGCGAGGGGTTCCGCCTGCGCCTGGCCGAAGCCTGCGGGCGCGCCATGGCGATGGACAGGCCGGGGTTCGAACCGCTCATCCACGCGGTCGAGGAAGAACTGACCGAGCTTCATGTCGAGGCGGTGTCGGACCTGCTGGCCCGCAGCGGCCATGTCACGCAGGACGTCGCCGTCATCGGCTTCCACGGCCATACCGTGGCGCATCGCCCCGAATGGCGCTGGACCTGGCAGATCGGGGACGGCGCCGCCCTGGCGGGGGCCTTCGGCATTCCCGTCGTCGCGGACCTGCGCAGCGCCGATGTCGCGGCGGGCGGACAGGGCGCTCCGCTGCTCCCCGTCTATCACCGCGCCCTGGCCCATGATCTGGCGAAACCCGTTGCGGTGCTGAACCTGGGCGGGGTCGCCAACATCACCGCCATCGCCGCCGACGGGGAAATCGTCGCCTTCGATACCGGCATGGCGAGCGGCCTCATCGACAATTGGATGCAGAGCCATGGCGACCGGAGCTTCGATGAAAACGGCGCGACGGCGGCCGGCGGCCGGGTGGATGAAGAGCGGCTGGCGCACATGCTGGCCGATCCCTGGTTCGCCGTCCCTCCGCCCAAGAGCATAGACCGCGAGGCCTTCACCATCGATGCCGTGCGCGGGCTGCCGCTGGCGGATGGCGCCGCGACGCTGACGGCCTTTTCCGCCGCGGCGGTCTCGCGGGGGCTAGGGCATCTCGCGGAGCGGCCCAAGCGCATCTATGTCGCGGGTGGCGGGCGCCACAATGCGACGCTGATGCGCATGCTGGGCGATTATACCGGGGCGGAGGTCCGGCCGGTGGACGACCTCGGATGGGACGGGGACGCCCTGGAGGCGCAGGGTTTCGCCTATATGGCTGTCCGCCATATGAGGGGCCTGCCGATCAGTTTCCCCGGCACGACCGGCGCGCCGCGGCCGATGACGGGGGGCGTGCTCTTCGAACCGGCATGACATTTCCCTGACCCCCCTCCCGCCTGCGGAATGGGGACGTCGCTGGATGGGCCCGGGTTCACCGCTTGCGCGTCAGTTCCCGCATGGCGTCGTCAATCCCCTCGATCGTCAGGGGATACATGCGGTCATTCATGATTTCACGGATCATCCTGGTCGACTGGCTATAGCCCCAATGCGCTTCCTGCGCGGGGTTCAGCCACACGGCGCCCGGATAGGTGTGCAGCACGCGGCTGAGCCAGGTTGCGCCCGGTTCCTCGTTCATATGTTCGACCGAACCGCCCGGATGGCTGATCTCATAGGGGCTCATCGCCGCGTCCCCGACGAAGATCACCTTATAGTCATGCCCATATTTGTGGAGGATGTCCCAGGTCGGCGTCCGCTCCGAAAAGCGGCGGCGGTTGTCCTTCCACACGCCTTCGTAAAGGCAGTTGTGGAAGTAGAAGAATTCCATATTCTTGAATTCGCTTGTCGCTGCCGAGAACAGCTCCTCGCAAAGCGTGATGAACGGGTCCATCGATCCGCCCACGTCCAGGAACAGGAGCAGCTTCACCGCATTGTGCCGCTCCGGCCGCATGCGGATGTCGAGCCAGCCCTGCCGCGCGGTTCCCCGGATCGTTTCGTCCAGGTCCAGCTCGTCCGCCGCCCCCTCCCGCGCGAAGCGGCGCAGCCGCCGCAGCGCGACCTTGATGTTGCGGGTGCCCAGTTCCTTCTGATTGTCCAGATTGGCGAATTCGCGCTTTTCCCACACCTTGATGGCGCGCTTGTGCCGGCTCTCGCCGCCGATCCGCACCCCCTCCGGATTATAGCCGCCATGGCCGAAGGGCGAGGTGCCGCCGGTGCCGATCCATTTATTGCCGCCCTGATGGCGCCCCTTCTGCTCCTCCAGCCGCTTCTTCAGCGTCTCCATGATCTCGTCCCAGCTTCCCAGCGACCTGATCTTCTCCATCTCCTGCGGACTGAGGAATTTCTCCGCCACCAGCCGCAGCCATTCCTCGGGAATGTCCGCTTCGACCCCTTCGCTGCCCAGCACGCCCTTGAAGACGCGGGCGAACACCTGGTCGAAACGGTCGATCAGCCCCTCATCCTTCACATAGGTGGCGCGGGCGAGATAATAGAAATCCTCCGGCCGCTGCCCGATGACGTCCCGGTCCAGCGCCTCCAGCAGCAGCAGATGTTCCTTTATGCCGGCGGGAATGCCGGCAGCGCGCAGCGCGTCGAGAAAGTTGAGCATCATGACGGCCCCCTTGTCCGCCAGCTTGCCCGATCATGCAAGCGCGGGGCGTTGTCGGAATGTTAAGTGTTGCAATGCATCGTTAACAAGGCAGTATCCATATCGGGCGGAATAGGGCGGCGATCATTGGAAAACGGGGATTTGTTGACCGACCTGGGGGAAAGATCGGGCGACATCGCATTGCAATGCAGCGAAACGGCGGGTTTCCTGGGGGAACTGACCCGCCGCATCCAGGCGGATTCGGCGCATCTGGGGGAATTGCAGTCGACGATGGAGGCGCTGGCGGTCAGCCAGAATGAAAGCGTGCTGGCGGCGCAGGAACTCAGCCTTACGGCGCGTCGGGCGGGGCAGATCATCGCGCAGGGGCATGAGGCGATCGGACGTTCCCTGGGCCAGATCACGGAACTGATCGAGAATGTGACCGGACTGGAAGGGCATCTGCGTCAGTTTCTGGACGTCATCGAGACGGTGGGCGACATTTCGGGGCAACTGGGCGCAATCGCCCGCCAGACCCGCCTTCTGGGCGTGAACGCCGCGATCGAGGCGGCCCGTGGCGGCGAGGCGACGCAGGGCTTTGCCGTGGTGGCGGACGAGATCCGGCGGCTGGCCGGGCAGGCGGGCGAGTCCGCCGCGTCCGTGGGCGACAAGCTGGGCCAGCTCGACCGCGATGCCCGGCAACTGATCGGCGGGGTGGAGGCCAATATCCTGCGCGGCCGCGAAGTCGGTTCGCATATCGATACGCTGCGGGTCAGCATGGCCGAGATCGCTTCGCTGGTGACGCAGTTCGGGGACCGGTCTGAAACGATCGTCACCTGCACGGACGAGGCCGATGGCGACGTCGCGGCCCTGCGTCAGGGACTTGCCCGTTTCAGCCAGTCGGCGACGGAAAGCGCGACCCGCGTCGAAACCGCGCGCGGCCACCTGGAAGGGCTGGAGGGGATGGCGAACGCCATGCTCAACCGGGCGGCGCATAGCGGCCATGTCACGCGCAACAGCCGCTATATCGCCCTGGCCGAAGAAGGCGCGGAGGAGATTCAGGCGCTGATCGAGCGGGCGCTGGCGGAGGGGGAACTGGACATGGGCAGCCTGTTCGATACCGCCTACCGGCCGCTGCCCGGTTCCGACCCGATGCAATATGAAAATGGCTTCACCGCCTTTGCCGACCGCTGCGTGCAGCCCTTGCTCGACCGGCGGACAGCGCAGGACAGCGCCATCGTCGGCTGCTGCCTGATCGACATGAACGGCTATCTGCCGACGCATATCAGCGCGCGCAGCCAGCCGCAGCGGCCCGGCCAGACGCGCTGGAACATGGAACATGCCCGCAACCGGCAGATATTCATGGACAGCCAGACCCGCCGCGCGCTGGACGGTGATGGGGATTTCTTCCTGTTCACCTACCGCCAGGATCTGGGCGAGGGGCGTTATCGGGCGTTGCGCAGCGTGTTCGTGCCGCTGATGTTCAGCGGACGGCGCTGGGGGCTTTATGAGGTCGGCTATCTGATCTGATCGCCCCTCTCAGCGCAGCTTCACGCCAGCCGTCCGCACCGTCACCTCGCCATTGGCGGCATAGTCGGCGGTCGCGCCGGCCTGGGCCGTCTGAGGGTCCTTTCCGTCCAGGATCTGGGCGATCTGGCGGGCGCTCGGCACCTTGTCATAGACGCCGTAGAGGTCGGTCTGACCCACGGAATGGATGGAGAGCCGATAGCCGTCCTTCGCGGGATCGAACGCGACCATGGTGCCTGCGTCGTCCACCGGCACGATGATCGCGCCATCTGCGGCGCCGGCCTGCTGGAGAATGTCGTAGCTGCCCTCGGCGGTGTCGACCTTGCCCCTTATGCAGAGCGGTTCCTGCCCTTCGCGCGGCAGGGAAATATCGGCGGGTCCGGACGTGGTTTGCGCGGTGAGGCGGGCATCGCCGCCTTCATTGGCGGGGCAGGCGGCCAGTCGAGCGGGCCTGGTCGCATGGATCGAGGATGCATCATCGAACTGAAGGCCCGCCAGCATGCCGTCCAGCCCGGCCAGCACTTCCTTCCGTCGTTCCGTCGGCCCGGTGACGCGGAGCTTCACCAGCCATCGCCCGGCGTGCAGGAAAGCCGCAGCCGTGGTGAGCGCGCCGTCGGCGGCATCGTCATAGACGGCGCGGATGGCGCCATTGGCATGTCCGGCCACCGCGACGCTGGAATAAGCGGTGCGGCGCGTCCTTGCTCCGAAACGCTCCGTCACGGCCTTGTCCGTCATATAGGCGGCGAGCGAGGCGTCGGCATAGCTGGGCAGATAGACATAGAGCGTCGCCTGGACCGCGCCGTCGTCGGACAGATATTGCGCGTAATTGTCGATGCCCTTGCCGCCGTTGGAAACCTCCCCGCTCTTGGCGAGCGACAGGCCGGCCACGCTTTGCGGCATACCGATCCCCGCGGCGTCGGCGCGCAGGGCGGTGGCGGTGGGTGTCCAGGCTTCCCGTTCCTCGGCCGCGTGCGCGAACGCAGGCGCTGACAAGGCCAGCACCGCCGATAAAAGGGACAACGCACGCTTGGGCATTGGCATCCTTCCCTAAATTCATGGCCGTCTTTTCGCGGCTTTGAATGTCTGGAGAAAAGTTGAGCCGAAATGCACCGGCTGCGCAAGCGGCCTTTTAGCTTACGGGGGGCATTTGTGCCGGATAATGGGGCAGATCAGGGTCCAGATGCGCCCAGGCGGGCGCCGCGTCGGTCCAGATGACGGCCTGAGGGGCCAGAAGATCGGGATCGTCAAGCGCTCCGGCGCGGACGAATGTCAGGTGCGGACGCGATTCGGCCAGGCTGAACAGCGGCGTGCCGCATTCGGGGCAGAAGCCGCGCCGCATCGCATTGCCGCTGTCCGCGACGCTGTGGTGCCAGCGCAGGTCGCCGGTGACCGTCAGCTTGTCGGAAGGGAAGCAGACATTCACCGTGCCCGATCCGCCGCCCAGATATTGGCAGAGCCTGCACCAGCACATGCGCGCCGCCAGGGGTTCCGCATCGATGCTGATCCGCACCTGTCCGCACAGGCATCCGGCTTGATGAGTCATGGTTCGCGGCCTTTCGTTGAGCGGGGGTGGAGTGGTCCCTATCGCCCCTGCCGCCGGGCCATGAAGGCGAGCCGTTCGAACATCATGATGTCCTGCTCATTCTTGAGCAGCGCGCCGTGCAGCGGCGGGATCGCCTTGGTGGGATCGCGGTCCTGCAATATGTCGAGCGGCATGTCCTCCGCCAGGATCAGCTTCAGCCAGTCGAGCAGTTCGCTGGTGGACGGCTTCTTCTTGAGGCCGGGCACCTCCCGGATTTCGTAGAATATTTCGAGAGCGCGGTTGACCAATATCTTCTGGATGCAGGGGAAATGCACGTCGATGATGGCCTGCATCGTCTCCCGGTCGGGAAATTTGATATAGTGGAAGAAGCAGCGGCGCAGGAAGGCGTCGGGCAGTTCCTTCTCGTTATTGGAGGTGATGACGACCACGGGCCGTTCCTTCGCCGCCACGGTCTCCCCCGTTTCATAGACATGGAAGGCCATGCGATCGAGTTCCTGCAACAGGTCGTTGGGGAATTCTATGTCGGCCTTGTCGATCTCATCGATCAGCAGGACCGGCAGGGTGGGGGAGGTGAATGCCTCCCACAGCTTGCCCTTGCGGATGTAATTGCCGATGTCGTGAACGCGCGGATCGCCCAGCTGGCCGTCGCGCAGCCGGGCGACGGCGTCATATTCATAAAGTCCCTGATGCGCCTTGGTCGTCGACTTGACGTTCCATTCGATCAGCGGAGCGTCCAGCGCCTTGGCGATTTCCTGCGCCAGCACGGTCTTGCCGGTGCCCGGCTCCCCCTTCACCAGCAGCGGACGGCGAAGCAGCACCGCGGCGTTGACGGCGACCTTCAGATCATCGGTGGCGACATAATCCCGCGTGCCTTCAAACCGCATGTTCCTGCTTCTCATCCTGCCTGTGTCGGGCCAACTATGGCAAAGCAGGGGAGGAGCGCAAAGCCTTTATGCGCGGTTTGCGGCCTGGTCCTTGCCGGCGCGGATCTTCGCGCGGGCCTGAAGGACGTCCCACAGCCCGCGATGCTGGTTCAGCAGCTGGCGCGTTCCGAACAGGATGGCGCGGTCGATGGCATCGTCGCCGCCGATTTCCCTGGCGACCTCCAGCGTCGCCGCGCGGTCCGGAAGGTCGCAGACATGGGGTTCCAGCCCGACGCGAATCGCGGCGATGTCCAGCACATGCCGCACGGCACGCCAGTCGAGCACCAGCGCGATGGCCGCCCCCATGGCGCAGCCGCGCCGGTCCGACTGGGCCAGCATGTCGAGGGCGTGGCGCTGCTGGCTGACGACGGTTTCGCAATCGCTCTGCCCCGCCGTGCTGGGGGCGGGGCCGACCGCGACCGTCACCTGGGTCAGATAGGCCCGTTCCCGCGCGAAGGCGTCGGCCGCCTGGATCAGCCAGGCGCGCGCCGCATTGTCCGCCGACCGCGTGGCGGCATGGTCGATCACGCCGGGGTGGCGGCCATGCAGAAGGCAAAGATAATAGGCGGCATCGGCCAGATCGGGCAGCGACAGCGTGGCATTGGGGCCGAAGCTGGCCCGCGCGCCACTGGCATAGCCATGCCCGGCCGTGCCATCGGCGGCGACCACGGCGTCCAGGATCTGCGATACATCGCCAAATTGATAGCGCGGTGCTGCTTCGCTCATCGTCTTCCCCTAAAGCCCCGCTGCTGGCGCGGCCTCGTGCAGGCGACCCTAGAGAGTCGAGGTAAAAGAGGAGTTTACGCCAGTAAAAAAGGGCGGCCCGAAGCCGCCCTTTTGGATCATTCCGCCGCGTTGCCGCCTCGGTCTGCCGAGGCGCCTCTATTGGTCGAGGAAGCTGCGCATCTTGCGGCTGCGGCTGGGGTGCTTGAGCTTGCGCAGCGCCTTCGCCTCGATCTGGCGGATTCGTTCGCGGGTCACGCTGAACTGCTGGCCGACCTCCTCCAGCGTATGGTCGGTGTTCATGCCGATGCCGAAGCGCATGCGCAGCACGCGCTCCTCGCGCGGGGTCAGCGAGGCAAGCACGCGGGTGACGGTTTCCTTGAGGTTCGCCTGGATCGCGGCGTCCACCGGGATGATCGCATTCTTGTCCTCGATGAAATCGCCCAGATGCGAATCCTCCTCGTCGCCGATCGGCGTTTCGAGGGAGATCGGTTCCTTGGCGATCTTCATCACCTTGCGCACCTTCTCCAGCGGCATGGACAGCCGCTCGGCCATCTCCTCCGGAGTCGGTTCGCGGCCCTGTTCGTGCAGGAACTGGCGGCTGGTGCGGACCAGCTTGTTGATCGTCTCGATCATGTGGACCGGGATGCGGATGGTCCGCGCCTGATCCGCGATGGAGCGAGTGATCGCCTGCCTGATCCACCAGGTCGCGTAGGTGCTGAACTTGTAGCCGCGCCGATATTCGAACTTGTCGACCGCCTTCATCAGGCCGATATTGCCTTCCTGAATAAGATCAAGGAATTGCAGGCCGCGGTTCGTATATTTTTTAGCGATGGAGATGACGAGGCGCAGGTTCGCCTCGACCATTTCCTTCTTCGCGATGCGCGCCTCGCGCTCGCCCTTCTGCACCATGTTGACGATGCGGCGGAATTCGGACAGCGACATGCCGGTCGCCTGCGCGATCTCGCTCACCTCAAGGCGGATGCGCTCGACCGCGCGTCCCTCGGCTGCGGCGAAAGCAGCCCATTTCTTGTCCAGACCGGACACCTTGTCGAGCCAGCCATCGTCCAGCTCATGATTGACATAGCGGTCGAGGAAATCCTTGCGGCTCACCTTGTGCCGTTCGGCCAGGCGCAGCATCTGCCCGCCCAGCGCGGTCAGGCGCCGGTTATAGGCATAAAGCTGGTCGACCAGATATTCGATCTTCTGCTGGTGGAACTGGACGCTTTCGACCTCGGCGGTGAGCTGCTCGCGCAGTTCCTGATAGTCGTCCTCCGCCTTCTGGCTCAGCGTCTCGCCATTGGCCATGGCGGCCATGCGCGATTCCTGCGCCTTGGAGAAGGTGCGGAAAATCTCCGTGATGGTCGCGAATTTCTCCAGCGCCATCGGCTTCAGCGTCTCTTCCATCTGGGCGAGGGAGAGGGTGTTGTCCTCCTCTTCCTCCTCCTCCATCCGGCGGGCGCGCCGCTCCGTCAGGCCGTCCTCATCCTCGTCGGAATCGGCTGATTCCTCCTCCGGTTCCTCCTCTTCCTTGAAGCTGGGTCCGGCGGTCTTCTCGCTGATCTCGCCATCGTCGTCCTCGGCGCCTTCCTCCAGATTTTCCGGAGCGGGATCCTTGGACAGCATCGCGTCGAGATCCAGGATCTCGCGCAACTGCATCTCGCCATTGTTGAGCGCGGTCGACCATTCGATGATCGCGTTGAAGGTGGTCGGGCTTTCGCACAGCCCCAGGATCATCGTGTCGCGGCCCGCCTCGATCCGCTTGGCGATGGCGATCTCGCCCTCGCGGCTGAGCAGTTCCACGGCCCCCATCTCGCGCAGGTACATGCGCACGGGGTCGTCGGTGCGGTCGACCGTTTCCTTCTTCTTCTCGGTAACGGGACGCGGCGAGCCGTCGTCGTCGGCGCTGTCGTCCGCGCTGTCGTCGTCGCCGTCGTCGCGCTGATCCTCGCCGTCCTCGCTGGCTTCCTCATTCTCGACGATGTTCACGCCCATTTCGTTGAGCGCGGACATGATGTCCTCGATCTGCTCGGAGGACATCTGGTCCTGCGGCAGCGCGTCGTTCAGCTCGTCATAGGTGATGTAGCCGCGCTTCTTCGCGCGGGCGATCAGCTTCTTGACCGACGCCTCGTTCAGATCCAGCAGCGGTGCATCGCCGGTATCCGTATCCTCGCCCGCACCCTTGCTGTTCGCCTTGCTCGCCATTTATTCGCCTTAATTCCGCCGCCCCCGTGAAAGGGACGATCCATATCATATAATATCTTCGGACTGCGCCAGTTCCGCCAGGCGGCGATCATGATCCAGCTTCAACTTGCGGACCCTTTGCTGTTCGGCAAAGCTGTCCTCGTTGAGGTCGTCTCTCGCCCGCCGGGTGGCTTCAGCCAACGCCGCCTCCAGCTCCGGTCCCTGCGCCATCACCCGAATGGCCTCGTCCAGATCGCGCCGCACGCGATCCGAGTCGGCCTTGCTTCCATGGGGGGTGAATGTGAACGTGTCGGCCCGAAGCATTCCCTTCGCCATATTATACACTTCACCTTGCCCCAATATGGTAAGGAGGCCACCGGTTTCAACTGTTTCTTTGCTGAACGAGGCCGCGATCATCGCGTTCAGCAGTTCCGCCAGCACGGTGTCGGCGATGCGAAGCCCGATAAGCATCTCGCGATGCAGCGCAATCTGATCGGGATGCCGAAGCAGGCTGGCGAGGACGGCGCGCAAAAGCCGCTGCTCCATGCCGCTTGCGCCGATCGCCCTTGCCTCGCTTCCTGCGGGGGGCAGGGGGGGCTTCCAATTGCCGCGCCGGTCGCGCTGCCAGCCGGAGCGGGCGCTGCCCCCGCCGCGCTGATGACGGGGCTGGAAGGCCGCCCGCGCGAAGAACAGCGCGTCATAGCGTTCTCGAAAGGCGTGGACATAATGCGCCCGCACGTCGGGATGGGCGATGGCGTCGGTGATCGCGGACAGGCGCTGCTTGAGCGCGGCGCGCTGCTCCGGCGTATCCAGCGGCGCGGCAGCCTGTTCATATTTCCAAAGGCGCTCGACCAGCGGTTCGGCGGCGCCCAGCACCGCTTCCATCGCCGCAGGCCCCTCCGCGCGGATGAGGTCGTCCGGGTCCTGCCCGGCCGGCAGAGTCGCAAAGGCCAGGCTCATGCCCGGCCGGAGCAGGGGCAGGGCCCGGGTCGCTGCCCGGATCGCGGCCTTCTGCCCCGCCGAATCGCCGTCGAAACAGAGGATCGGCACATCGGCCATCTTCCACAGGCGCTCGATCTGATGTTCCGTAAGCGCCGTGCCCAGGGGCGCCACCGATTCTTCAAAGCCGGCCTGGGCGAGGGCGATCACGTCCATATAGCCCTCCACGACGATGATCCGGCCCGTCTGCCGGCTGGCGGGGGAGGCCCGGTCGATATTGTAGAGCGTCCGCCCCTTGTCGAAGAGCGGCGTGTCGGGGGAGTTCAGATATTTGGGTTCGCCCGCGCCCAATATGCGCCCGCCAAAAGCGATCACCCGGCCTCTGATGTCCCGGATCGGCAACATCAGCCGGCCCCGGAAGCGATCATAGCTGTCGCGCTTTCTGGCATTTCCGCGATCCGGTTCGGCGCCATCCGGGTCGATGAGCAATCCCGCCTCGATCAGCAGCGGTTCGCCAAATTCCTTGAGCGCTGTCTTGAGCCGCCCCCGCCCGTCAGGCGAGAAGCCGAAGCCGAAGGTCCTGGCCGTTCCCGCGGCGATGCCGCGCTGCTGGAGATAGGCTCTCGCCTCCGCGCCCTCAATTCCGCCAAGCTGCTCCTCGAAAAAGCCCTGCGCGGCGGCCATGACGTCATGCAGGCCCCTGGCCTGTTCCGCCCGTTTCGCCGCGCGTGGATCGGGGGCGGGAACGTCCATGCCCGCCGCCTGCGCCAGTTCCTTCACCGCTTCCATGAAGGGAAGGCCGCGATGATCGGTCATCCACCGGATTGCGTCGCCATGCGCGCCGCAGCCGAAGCAGTGATAGAAGCCCTTTTCGTCGTTTATCGTGAAGCTGGGCGTCTTCTCATTATGGAAGGGGCAGCAGGCCTTATATTCGCGGCCTGCCTTCTGCACCTTCACCGTCCGCCCGATCAGGGTGGAAAGAGAGGTGCGCGCGCGCAATTCGTCGAGGAAGGCCGGGGATAGGCTCATGCCCAGCTCAAATCCGCACGCCTGAACGCATCGGCCAGAACTCCGTTCGTTTCGAGCGAAGTCGAGAAACGCTCACGCGGCGGCCGGGCGAGCAGGGAAACCAAGGACCAATTGCCCGCGATCATTGCCTCCTTTTTGGCATGCGACCAGCCGCCGACGATCCGTTCCGCTTCCAAGGCTTCAATTCGGGAAGAAAAGGCTTCGCTCCAGACCAGCATGAGCGGCAAGCGCCCGCGTGAGAATTGGCTGCCCTGTCCCGCCCGATGCCGTCCAATCCTATGGTGGAGGTCATCGGTGCGACCCGTATGATAGCGCCCATCCGAGCATCGCAGCATATAGGTCCAGAACGCCATCATGCGATTATGCCGGAACGTCCATCAATGTCGAGGGCGCGCCGGATGCAGGAAGATTGCGAAGATGTTGCCTCAGGAAAGCGCCGCCTTCACCAGCCCGCTGGCCTTGCTCATGTCGATCACCGATCCGTGCCGTTCCTTCAGCACGGCCATGACCTTGCCCATGTCCTTGACGCTCGCCGCGCCCACTTCCGCCTTGATCGCCTCTATGGCGGCCTTCGTCTCGTCCTCGCTGAGCTGTTGCGGCAGGAAGCTGTCGATCACGTCCAGTTCGGCCTGTTCCTTCGCGGCCAGTTCGTTGCGGCCGCCGCTCCTGAACATGTCGATGGATTCGCGGCGCTGCTTCGCCATCTTCTGGAGCACCTCGACCACGACCGTGTCGTCATCCGGCACGCTGGATGCGGTGCGCAGTTCTATGTCGCGATCCTTCAGCTTCGCCAGGATCAGGCGCACGGCGGCCAGCCGATCCTTCTCTCCCGCCTTCATGGCGGCGATTTGGGCGCTTTTGATCTCGTCGCGAATCATGCGAATGAATCCTGTCTCTTCCGGAAAGGTCCAGATATAACGCCAAAAGAGATTTTTAACAGGAGTTGACCCCGCGGCCTCTCGCGCATAGGTGACCGGCCGTTTAACCCGCTTCAGACGGGTTCCCGCAAAAGCATAAAGGACGATATGACCATGGCTGACGCCAAAACCCTCATTGTGCCCAAAGGAGCGACAGGGGTGTTGGTTTTCGCCGATGGCTCCGCCGTCTTCGGTCGCGGCTTCGGCGCTGTCGGCGATGCGGTGGGCGAACTCTGCTTCAACACGGCCATGACCGGCTATCAGGAAGTGATGACCGACCCCAGCTATGCGGGGCAGATCGTCACCTTCACCTTCCCGCATATCGGCAATGTCGGCACGAACCTGGACGATGTGGAGGCGGAGCTGCCCCACGCGCTGGGCTGCGTCGTGCGGCAGGACGTGACGGAACCCAGCAACTTCCGCAATGTCGAGCCCTTCGATCAGTGGATGAAGGAAAATGGCCGCATCGGCTTGGCCGGCGTCGACACCCGCGCGCTGACCAGGCTGATCCGGGTCAAGGGCGCGCCCAATGTCGTGATCGCGCACGATCCGGAGGGGCGGTTCGACATCGAGGCGCTGGCCGCCAGGGCTGCGGCCTGGCCGGGCCTGGAGGGCATGGACCTTGCCATCGAAGTCTCCGCCAAGGAAAGCCGCCTCTGGAAGGACGGCGTGTGGAAGCTGGGCTTCGGCTACGGCCTCGATGAAGCGGGTGAAGAGCGGCCCCATGTCGTCGCGATCGATTATGGCGCGAAGAACAATATCTTCCGCAATCTGGTGAAGGCCGGCGCCCGCGTCACCGTGCTGCCCGCCACCGCCAGCTATGAGCAGGTGATGGGGCATAATCCCGACGGCGTGTTCCTTTCCAACGGCCCAGGTGACCCCGCCGCGACCGGCGAATATGCCGTGCCGGTGATCCGGAAGCTGCTGGACGCCGACAAGCCGGTCTTCGGCATCTGCCTTGGCCACCAGATGCTGGCGCTGGCGGCGGGCGCGAAGACCGTCAAGATGCATCAGGGCCATCGCGGCGCCAACCATCCGGTCAAGCGCCTGTCCGACGGTCTGGTCGAGATCACCTCGATGAACCACGGCTTTGCGGTCGACGCCGATACGCTGCCCGCCAATGTGAAGCCGACCCATGTGTCGCTCTTCGACGGCAGCAATTGCGGCATCGAACTGACGGATAAGAAGGCCTTTTCGGTCCAGTACCACCCCGAAGCCTCGCCCGGCCCGCAGGACAGCTTCTATCTGTTCCAGCGGTTCGTTGAGGAGCTTAAGTGAGCCTCAACCTGCCCCCGGTTGACGAAGCCCGCCTCGCAGCAGAGTGGGAGGCGGACAAGGCCGTCCTCGCCAATCTCGCGCGGAATGGCGACGTAGCGCGCATCGCGCGGCCCGTGGACGTCAGCTTCAAGGGCGGCGAGAAGGATTTCGAACGCGTCCTGACCATTGCGAGCCAATTCGGCTTCGTGGAACTGGACCGCGAAGAGGATGAGGATGGCGACCTGTTCCTCTTCCTCGAATGCGAGCAGCCCGTCGATGAACAGTCGATCCGCGCCCTGACTAAAAAGTGCCTCCAGATCGAAATCCTCTGCGGCGTCGAATATGATGGCTGGGGTTGCGAAGCCCGGACAGGGGGCGTGCATTGATGAACGCAATTGACGAGTATATTTTCGTTGCGCTTGCGAAGATGTCAATTCGGCAAGATCAGCTTGCTCAATCATACCAATTTAAGCCTGAGGTCGAACAGGTTTTATCAAGTCTCTTCGTGAAGGCTCTGCGCGCTTATGGCGTTGATCCTGAGCCTAAAATCCCTAATTTGGCAAAGAAACTATTCGAAGATTTGTATGAATATGGAGCCATAGAAAAAAACAGTGATCCTGTTGCGGGTGATTACTATCGGCTTTCTTATGAAAAATATGTTGGCTGGAAAAAATATTATTTAGCCAACAGTGGTGTTGCCAAGCGTTCTTCAATAATTGGTCCCCGCTTTTTACGAGATGCGTTTAATGCGCATTATAATGGACCCTCTGTTCATGAATCGGTTGAAGATGAAGTTGTGTCCGAAGTGCCTAATATCCCAGCTTCGGATCGACTTGTTACCGTGGCCCATAATTCCCCAGAATATGAGGATTTAGTTCAGAGAACAGAAAGCGCTTCTGAAGCTATTAGATCTTCTAACTCGATAGATGAAGAAGAGCGAGGCTGGATTCGGACCCACATTTCCGCTGGTTTGGAATTTATAAAGAATAGAAAAGTCTTGGCGGGGGCAGTGTCGGCTCTTCTTCTGGAGCCGCTATTAAGCGCTTATGACTCGGTCGCGGAAGAGCCTGCGAAACAAGCTATCCTTACGGCGATACAAGCCGTTCGCTCATTTTTCGGATTTTGACATGCCTAAAAGAACCGACATCTCCTCCATCCTCATCATCGGCGCTGGTCCGATCATCATCGGCCAGGCTTGCGAGTTCGACTATTCGGGCACGCAGGCGGTGAAGGCGCTCAAGGAAGAGGGCTATCGCATCATCCTGGTGAATTCCAACCCGGCCACCATCATGACCGATCCGGAATTCGCCGACGCGACCTATGTCGAGCCGATCACGCCCGAAATCGTGGCGAAGATCATCGAGAAGGAACGGCCCGACGCGGTGTTGCCGACCATGGGCGGGCAGACGGCGCTCAACACGGCGCTCGCTCTCTTCAACGACGGCACGCTGGAGAAGTTCGGCGTCAAGATGATCGGCGCGGATGCGGCCGCCATCGACAAGGCGGAGGACCGCCTGAAATTCCGCGACGCGATGGACAAGATCGGGCTGGAATCCGCCCGCTCGCGCATCGCACATACTATGGAAGAGGCACTGGAAGCTCTTGAATTCACGGGGCTTCCTTCCATTATCCGCCCCAGTTTCACGCTTGGCGGCACTGGCGGCGGCGTCGCCTACAACAAGGACGAGTTCAAGCAGATCGTGGCTGCAGGCCTCGACGCGTCGCCCACCACCGAGGTGCTGATCGAGGAATCGCTGCTCGGCTGGAAGGAATATGAGATGGAGGTCGTCCGGGACCGGAACGACAATGCCATCATCATCTGCTCGATCGAGAATGTCGATCCGATGGGGGTCCATACCGGGGATTCCATCACCGTCGCGCCCGCGCTGACGCTGACCGACAAGGAATATCAGATCATGCGCAACGCGAGCATCGCGGTGCTGCGTGAAATCGGCGTGGAAACAGGCGGTTCGAACGTACAGTTCGCAGTCAATCCGAAGGATGGCCGCCTGATCGTCATCGAAATGAACCCGCGCGTTTCCCGCTCGTCCGCGCTGGCTTCGAAGGCGACGGGCTTCCCCATCGCGAAGGTCGCGGCGAAGCTCGCCGTCGGCTACACGCTGGATGAGATCGAGAACGACATCACCGGCGCCACCCCGGCGTCGTTCGAGCCGACCATCGACTATGTCGTGACCAAGATCCCGCGCTTCGCCTTCGAGAAGTTCAAGGGCAGCGAACCGCTGCTCGGCACCGCGATGAAGTCGGTGGGCGAGGTGATGGCGATCGGCCGCAACATCCATGAATCGATGCAGAAGGCGCTGCGGGGCCTGGAAACCGGGCTTTGCGGCTTCAATGAGGTCGACCATCTCGTCGGCGCGCCCAAGGACGACATCATCGCCGCGCTCGCCCAGCCGACGCCCGACCGCCTGCTGGTCGCCGCGCAGGCCCTGCGCGAGGGCCTCACCGTCGCTGAAATCCACAATATCGCGAAGTTCGACCCCTGGTTCCTGGAGCGGATCAAGGAGATCATCGACGCCGAAGCGGAAATTCTGAACAACGGCCTGCCGCAGGATGCGGACGGCATGCGCCGGCTGAAGTCGATGGGCTTTTCCGACAAGCGCCTTGCCTATCTTGCGCTCAAATCGGCCAATCTGCGCGGCATGGAGCGGGGCATCGCGCGCGGTTCCGGCCTGATCCACGAAGCGGTCAAGGCCATGACCGGCGGCGTCACCGAGGATGAGGTCCGCGCGCTGCGCCACAGGCTGGGCGTGCGCCCCGTGTTCAAGCGCATCGACACCTGCGCCGCCGAGTTCGAGGCGAAGACGCCCTATATGTACTCGACCTACGAAGCGCCGATCTTCGGCGATGCGGAGAATGAGGCGCAGCCCAGCGACAGGAAGAAGGTCGTGATCCTGGGCGGCGGTCCCAACCGCATCGGGCAGGGCATCGAGTTCGACTATTGCTGCGTCCATGCCTGCTTCGCGCTGGCGGAGGCGGGTTATGAGACGATCATGGTCAACTGCAACCCGGAAACGGTGTCGACCGACTATGACACGTCGGACCGTCTCTATTTCGAGCCGCTGACGGCGGAGGACGTGCTGGAAATCCTGAGCGTCGAGATGTCGAACGGAACGCTGGCCGGCGTGATCGTCCAGTTCGGCGGGCAGACGCCGCTCAAGCTGGCGCAGGCGCTGGAAAATGCGGGCGTGCCGATCCTGGGCACGTCGCCCGACGCCATCGACCTGGCGGAGGACCGCGAGCGGTTCGCCGCGCTGATCGACAGGCTGAAACTGAAGCAGCCCGCCAACGGCATCGCGCGCAGCCGCGAGGAGGCGATCGCCGTCGCCAACCGCATCGGCTATCCGGTGCTGATGCGCCCCTCCTATGTCCTTGGCGGCCGCGCCATGGAAATTGTCGACGGTCAGGCCCAGCTGGAGGAATATATCGCCACCGCCGTTCAGGTGTCGGGCGACTCCCCGGTGCTGATCGACCAGTATCTGCGCGACGCGGTCGAGGTGGATGTGGACGCGCTCTGCGACGGCGACGATGTGGTGGTCGCCGGCGTGCTCCAGCATATCGAGGAGGCGGGCGTCCATTCCGGCGACTCCGCCTGCTCGCTGCCGCCCTATAGCCTGTCGGACGACATCATTGCGGAGATCGAGCGTCAGGCCGATGTCCTCGCCCGCGCGCTGTCGGTCCGCGGCCTGATGAACATCCAGTTCGCGGTCAAGGATGGCGTCGTCTATCTGATCGAGGTCAATCCCCGCGCCAGCCGGACCGTGCCCTTCGTCGCCAAGGCCATCGGCACGCCGATCGCCAAGATCGCCAGCCGCGTCATGGCGGGCGAGAAGCTCAAGGACCTGCCGAAGATCGACCGGAACGCCATCGACCATATCGCGGTCAAGGAAGCCGTCTTCCCCTTCGCCCGCTTCCCCGGCGTCGATCCGGTGCTCTCGCCGGAAATGAAGAGCACCGGCGAAGTCATGGGCATCGACAGCGATTTCGCCACGGCCTTCGCCAAGGCGCAGCTGGGCGCGGGGACCATCCTGCCCAAGGGCGGCACGGTGTTCGTGTCGGTCAAGGACAGCGACAAGCCGGTGATCCTGCCCGCCGTGCAGAAGATGGCGGCGCTGGGCTTCGCCATCATCGCCACGGGCGGCACGGCCCGCTATCTGGAGGAGCAGGGCATCGCCGTCCAGCCGGTCAACAAGGTGGCCGAAGGGCGTCCGCATATCGTCGACAGGATCACCGACGGGGACGTCGACCTGATCTTCAACACGACGGAGGGCTGGCAGTCGCTCAAGGACAGCAAGGCGATCCGCACCAGCGCGCTGCGCGCCAAGGTCGCCAGCTTCACCACGGCGGCGGCCAGCGTCGCGGCGGCGAATGCGATCGAGGCTCTTCGGGGGCATGCCCTTGAAGTGCGTTCGCTCCAGTCCTATTATCCTGTGTCGCAAGCCTGATCCCCTGCACAAGGAAGCACGCTGCGGGTGGCCCCAAGGTCGGGGCCGCCAAAGGGAAGTTTTGACGAAGGATTTGCAAGAATGGCGACCGTCGAGAAGATGCCGATGCTGCAGATGGGCTATGACAAGCTCAACGAGCAGCTCCGCGAGTTGAAGGCCGAGCGGCCGTTGATCGTGGACGCCATCGAAGAAGCCCGCGCGCACGGCGATCTGTCGGAAAATGCCGAATATCACGCCGCCAAGGAGCGTCAGGGCCAGGTTGAAGCCACCATTGCCGATCTGGAAGACAAGCTGTCGCGTGCCCAGATCATCGATCCCAAGACGCTTTCGGGCGACAAGGTCGTGTTCGGTGCGACCGTCACCCTGCTCGATGAGGACGACAAGCCGGTCAAGTACCAGATCGTGGGTCAGGCCGAGGCCGACGCCAAGCTTGGCATGATCAGCTATAACAGCCCCTTGGGCCGCGCGCTGATCGGGCGCCAGATCGGCGAGGAGGTCGAGGTGTCGGTGCCATCGGGCGACAAATTCTACCTGGTCGACAAGATCGATTTCATCTGATCCATCCGTGAAACTGCCTGCCGGTCGCATGACGAACGGGATTGCGGCGATCACCTTCGTCGCCTTCCTGCTGCTTTACCTGACGGGGCAGGTCGATAATGCCGCGATCATGGCCGGCTTCATCCCCGCACGGGTGGAGGATGGCGCCCTGCTGGCCGGCATGGCGGCCGTTCCGGTGTGGCTGACGCCGATCAGTTGCACGCTGGTCCATGCCAACTGGCTGCATGTCGGCTTCAACCTGTTCATGTTCGTCTTCTGCGGGCGACAGGTGGAGCATGTGCTGGACAAGGGCGCGACGCTGCTGCTCTACATTGCCGGAGCCTATGGCGCGACGGCGCTGCAATGGGCGATCGATCCGCATTCCACCAATCCCATGGTCGGCGCCAGCGGGGCCATATCGGCGGTCATCGCGACCTATGCGCTGCTCTACAGCCAGCAGAAGGTCCGGCGGGTTGGACCGGTGTCGGCCAATCTGGTTCGTCTGCTCTGGCTGGCGGCAAGCTGGATCGTGCTTCAGCTCATGATCGGTTTCGCCACGGCGCAGGGATTGGGCGACCTGGGGCAGATTGCTGTCGCCGCGCATATCGGCGGCTTTCTGGTGGGGCTGGTGCTGACGCGCCCTTTGCTGCGCTGGCGTTTCCGCAAGCGTCCCCAGCCCCTTTCCTGACGCCCGGCTTTCCTGCTCTTCAGCCGCTGGGCAGATCGGGTTCCAGCAGCCGGTGCAGGTGCACGATCACATAGCGCATCTCCGCATCGTCGACCGTCCGCTGAGCAGCGCCGCGCCAGGCATTTTCTGCACTGCTGTAATCGGGATAGACGCCGACCAGCTCGATCGAACTCAGATCTTCGAATTCCAGCGTTTGAGGATTTTTGACGCGACCGCCCATTACAAGGTGCAGCTTGCTCATGGTATCTTATGTTCTCCTGCTCGGTGAACCCATAGCGTAGCAGGCCGCCCGCACCCGTCCAAGGGGGCAGGCGGCGGGATCAGCATGCTTTTGGCGGCAGCGCGATTACGTTTTTGGCAATCGGGCCTTCACCGCTTCGCTCAGCGCGTCGACCTTCGCGGCGACCAGCGCAGCCACATCGTCGGCAAGGCGGGACGCCTTCGCACCGAGGTCGGCGGACGCCACGCTGTCGCGGGCCGATGCCGCCGCTTCCCTTGTCCCCTCGGCCGCATTGTGCAGCGCCTCGCCAGCGTTCGACCGCAGGCTTTCCGCATTTTCCGCCGCCACGGCCCTGGCGGCGAGCGCCGCTTCCAGCACCTTGGCGCCCGCACTGCTGGCAAGGCCGGGCAGGGCCTTCATGGCCGCGCGGCTCTTGGGGAACATCCATGCGATGACGGCTCCGGCCGCGACGGCGCCCGCGACGGCGGCGATGGGGTGTTCCTGAACGATTTCATTGGCGCGTGCCGCGATCCGTTGCGACCGGTCGCGCGCGTCCGCATAGGCATCGCCCGCCTTTTCACGGCTCGTCTGGATCAGGTCGCCGGCACTTTCCCTCGCGCGATCCGCCGTATCGCGGAACTTGCCGGACGCGGTCCCGGCAATGTCGTTCGCCGCTTCGCGGGCGCGGGTGAGTTGCGTGCGGATGTCAGCCATCGTCAGTCTCCGAAATCTCTTCTGTGCGGTTGCTTATCCGAACGTATATCTGCCGGAAAAGTGCCCCGAGCGGACGGCGCAGCAAATAGAGCGCGAGCGCGCCCGTCGCCGCGGCCGTGGCCGCCGGCCGTTGCTGGACCTTGGCAGCCGCATAGGCGGCGCCGTCCATCAGCGTTTCCGTTGCCTTGTCCTTCGCGTCCTGCTTGAGCCGGGCGGGGGTGAGGCGCGCCCTGGCGGCGAGGGCGCTGGAGATGAGCGCGGCCTTGCGCGCATCCGCCTGCGCCACCGCATCGCGATAGGCTTCTTCGCGCTTCATGGCTTCACCGCCTTCTTGATCCGGTCGATGCGGCCCTTCGCGACCAGCAGCAGCAGCAGCGCGATGACCAGCGCGCCGCCGAATACCGCGCCCGTCGCCCAGCCGGGCCCGACAAGCGGCGACAACGCCAAGATGATGCCCACCAACCCGGCGACGATCGCCGCGAAGACAAGCATGATGCCCGCCGTCGCGAAGATCAGCGCATCGCGGACCCCCGCGCCGACGATGCCGGCGCGCAGCTTCTGCCGTTCGACTTCCGCTTCCGCATAGGCCCGCCCGTCGCTGTACAGGCGTGTGAAGACGTCCCGCACGGACTCTTCCTGTGCCTCGGTCTGCAGGGGCTCTTGAGTCAAAATATCCTCCGCCCCGGCGCCGGGGCCCTGTCGTCCGTCAATGGGCAAGGACGCGATCAGGCGTCTTCGTCCGACCCCTTGGCAAGACGCATCAGCACGAAGCCGACCACCGCCGCAGCGCCGATGGCCACGGCCGGGCTCTTGCGCACGAAATCCCGCGCTTCGGTCATCAACTGGTCGACATCCTTGCTGTCCAGCGTCTTCGCGGCGCCGGCCACCGATTCGGCCGCCTGGCGCGCATAGTCGCCATATTGCGGGCCAAGCTTCGCATCGACGGTGCCCGCCGTGTCGGAGATCAGCTTCGCCAGGCTCTGCATGGCCGATCCGGTCTTGTCCTTGGCGACGCCCGCGGCGGACTTTGCGGTCTTGGACGCCTGGTCCTTGAGCGGGTCGATATGCGCTTTCCAATCGACGGCGTTCAGCTTGTCGGCGGCGGCCTTCGCAGCCTTTTCCGCTTGCGCCTTGATCGGCGCGATTTGCGCGGTCCAGCCATGGGCGGCGGCGCCGTTGCCCGGCGTCTTGGGCGCGGCGGCCTTGCGCGTGGTGGCGGTCTTGACGGGCGCCGCCTTCACCAGCGTGCCGGACAGGGCGGCCTTGGCCGGCTTGGCCTTGGGCGCCTTGGCGGGGCTGGCCTTTCTGGCGCGCTTGGCGGGCGGGGTTTCCGGGGTGTCGGCCATCGTCCTAAGTCTCCCTTTGAAATACGGTGGAATCGCTGTGCGGGCGGGCGGCTCTGCCTCTAATGCTTCGCCACCGCCCACAGTTCCGTTGCCGTTACTATTTTGAGCATCGGCATTTTTCGAGTCCTTGCAAGCCCCTGCATTGCCAAGCGGGGAGGCGGTGGCTAAGCGGGGCGCGAAAAGCGACCAGAGCCAGTCCCCAGAGCCACTCCAAGGAGCGACCATGACAGCCATTCTCGATATTCATGCCCGCCAGATTCTGGACAGCCGCGGCAATCCGACCGTCGAAGTCGACGTGATGCTGGAGGATGGCAGCTTCGGCCGCGCCGCCGTGCCTTCGGGCGCTTCGACCGGCGCCTATGAAGCGGTGGAAAAGCGGGATGGGGACGCCGCCAAATATCTGGGCAAGGGCGTGCTCGCCGCCGTCGCCGCCGTCAATGACCAGATTGCCGAGCAGATCATCGGCCTGGATGCCGAGGATCAGGCAGAGGTCGATGCTGCGATGATCGCGCTCGACGGGACGGAGAACAAGTCGAACCTGGGCGCCAACGCGATCCTGGGCGTCAGCCTGGCGGTGGCGAAGGCGGCCGCCGATGCGCGCGGCCTGCCCCTCTATCGCTATGTCGGCGGCGTCAATGCGCATGTGCTGCCGGTGCCGATGATGAACATCATCAACGGCGGCGAACATGCCGACAATCCGATCGACTTCCAGGAATTCATGATCATGCCGGTCGGCGCGGAGAGCATTGCCGACGCCGTGCGGATCGGTTCGGAAATCTTCCATACGCTGAAGAAGGGCCTGCACGACAAGGGACTGGCCACCTCCGTTGGCGATGAAGGCGGTTTCGCGCCCAATATCGCCTCTACCCGCGATGCGCTCGACTTCATCATGCTGTCGGTGGAGAAGGCGGGATACAAGGCGGGCGACGACGTCGTGCTGGCGCTGGACTGCGCGGCGACCGAATTCTTCAGGAACGGCAAGTACGAGATTTCGGGCGAAGGCCTGTCGCTCAGCCCGGTCGAAATGGCCGATTATCTCGCGGCCCTTTGCGCCGACTATCCGATCAAGTCGATCGAGGACGGTATGAGCGAGGATGATTTCGAGGGCTGGAAGGCGCTGACCGACAAGATCGGGGGCAAGGTCCAGCTGGTGGGCGACGACCTTTTCGTGACCAATCCCAGGCGTCTGGAAATGGGCATCGGCAAGGGCCTCGCCAATTCGCTGTTGGTCAAGGTGAACCAGATCGGTTCGCTCACCGAAACGCTGGCGGCCGTCGACATGGCCCATCGGGCGCGCTACACCGCCGTGATGTCGCACCGTTCCGGCGAGACCGAGGACGCGACGATCGCCGATCTGGCCGTCGCCACCAATTGCGGCCAGATCAAGACCGGTTCGCTCGCCCGTTCGGACCGGCTCGCCAAGTATAACCAGCTCATCCGGATCGAAGAAGAACTGGGCGACGTCGCGCTTTACGCCGGGCGTTCGATTTTCCGCTAAATCAAATTTTCGACATCCGGTCGCAAGCGCAGTAAATTTTGCTTGCGGCCGGCCCGTCCCTGTGATTCAACTGGTCCATGGCGCATATCGCGAAACTCCGCATGTTGCTTTTTTCGGCCTTCGGTCCGGCGATTGCGGTGCTTCTTCTTCTCTTCTTCGCAGGCTATGTGGTGCTGGGCTCCAACGGGGTTCTGGCATGGGGCGATTACAAGCGGCAGCTCCATCATGCCCAGTCTGAACTGAAGCAGGTTCAGGCCAGCCGGCAGGAGTTGAAGAACCGGGTGGACCTGCTCGATCCCCGGCGCGTCGATCCCGATCTTTCCGATGAACTGATCCGGCGGGAGCTGGGCGTCGTCCATCATGATGAAGTGATCGTCCCGCTGAACTGACCTTTCCCGACGGCTGGCCGATCGCTTTTGCCGCGTTCCTGTGCCCCATGCCGCGTTGCATTTGGGGGCGGACTGCCGCTATACCGGCCTTCCTTCCATCCTCACCCACGCAAAAGGATAAGAGCCTTGGCGAAACCAACGACGCCGCGTCCTTCACGCGCAAAGGCAAAGGCGGCTGCACCCGCCGCCGGCGCGGACCATAACCGGCCTCGCCCCGACACTCCCAAAGATTATAAGGCCAGCAAGGAAGAGCTGCTGGAATTCTACCGGCAGATGGTCCTGATCCGCCGTTTCGAGGAAAAGGCCGGCCAGCTTTACGGCCTGGGCCTGATCGGCGGCTTCTGCCACCTCTATATCGGGCAGGAAGCGGTTGCCGTCGGCATCCAGTCGGCGCTCCAGCCCGGCAAGGACAGCGTCATCACCGGCTATCGCGACCATGGCCACATGCTGGCCTATGGCATCGATCCCAACGTCATCATGGCTGAACTGACCGGCCGCGAAGCGGGCATTTCGCGCGGCAAGGGCGGTTCGATGCACATGTTCAGCGTCGAGCATAAATTCTACGGCGGCCACGGCATCGTCGGCGCCCAGGTGTCGCTTGGCGCCGGTCTCGGCTTCGCGCACAAGTATAATAATGACGGCGGCGTCTGCGTCGCCTATTTCGGAGACGGCGCCGCCAATCAGGGCCAGGTCTACGAAAGCTTCAACATGGCCGAGCTGTGGAAGCTGCCGATCATCTTCGTGATCGAGAACAACCAATATGCCATGGGCACCAGCGTCAACCGCTCCTCGGCGGAAGACCAGCTTTACCGGCGCGGCGAAAGCTTCCGCATTCCCGGTATCCAGGTGAACGGCATGGACGTGCTGGCGGTGCGCGGCGCGACGGAAGAGGCGCTGAAATGGGTGCAGGCGGGCAACGGTCCGATCCTGCTGGAAATGAAGACCTATCGCTATCGCGGCCATTCCATGTCCGATCCGGCCAAATACCGGTCGCGCGAGGAAGTGCAGTCGATGCGCGAAAAGTCCGACCCGATCGAAGGCGTCAAGAAATATCTGGCCGACATGGGCGTCATCGAGGACGAACTCAAGAAGATCGACCAGGACATCCGCAAGATCGTCAGCGATGCGGCGGATTTCGCTGAAACCTCTCCCGAACCGGAACTGCACGACCTTTATACCGACGTGCTGGTGGAGCAATATTAATGGGTATCGAAATCAAGATGCCGGCGCTTTCCCCGACGATGGAGGAAGGCACGTTGGCGAAGTGGCTGGTAAAGGAAGGGGACGAGGTCCGCTCGGGCGACATATTGGCCGAGATCGAGACCGACAAGGCGACGATGGAATTCGAAGCCGTCGATGAAGGCAAGATCGGCCAGATCATGGTGGCCGAGGGGACTGAAGGCGTGAAGGTCGGCACCGTCATCGCAACGATGGCGGCAGATGGGGCAGGCGAGAGTGGCGAGACCGCACAGGCCCCGAAGGCCGCCGAAAGTGCGCCTCCCGCCGCGCCTGAAGCCGCTCCGGCACCCAGGAAGGCCGAAAGCGGCACGTCGAAGCTTGCGACCGAGGCGAAGGCGACCGTCAAGGACCCGGCGCTGCCCGAGGGTACCGAATATATCAAGACCACCGTTCGCGAAGCGCTGCGCGACGCCATGGCCGAGGAAATGCGGCGGGACGAGCGCGTCTTCGTCATGGGTGAAGAGGTGGCCGAATATCAGGGCGCCTATAAGGTCACACAGGGCCTGCTGGAGGAATTCGGCGACAGGCGCGTCATCGATACGCCGATCACCGAATATGGCTTTGCCGGCATCGGCGCGGGCGCGGCGATGGGCGGATTGAAGCCGATCGTCGAGTTCATGACCTTCAATTTCGCGATGCAGGCGATCGACCATATCATCAATTCGGCCGCCAAGACCAATTACATGTCCGGCGGCCAGATGCGCTGTCCGATCGTGTTCCGCGGTCCCAATGGCGCGGCCAGCCGCGTCGCCGCGCAGCATAGCCAGAATTACGGTCCCTGGTATGCGTCGGTTCCCGGGCTCATCGTCATCGCGCCCTATGACTCGGCCGACGCCAAGGGCCTGCTCAAGGCGGCGATCCGTTCGGACGATCCGGTCGTGTTCCTTGAGAACGAACTGGTCTATGGCCGCAGCTTCGACGTGCCCAAGGTGGA
Organism: Sphingobium sp. PNB; assembly: GCF_019873065.1. Lineage (NCBI taxonomy): Bacteria > Pseudomonadati > Pseudomonadota > Alphaproteobacteria > Sphingomonadales > Sphingobiaceae > Sphingobium > Sphingobium sp. PNB. Next base: position 4,180 of record NZ_JAINEZ010000054.1, on the reverse strand, counting down.
TGATTATGTCCTCCCCATCGGCAAGGCGCGCATCGTCCGCGAAGGCAAGGATGTGACGCTGGTCAGCTACTCCATCGGCGTTGGCGTGGCGCTGGAAGCGGCGGAGGCTTTGGCCGGTGAAGGCATCGATGCGGAGGTCATCGACCTGCGCACGCTACGCCCGCTCGATACCGCGACTGTGCTGGAGAGTCTGAAGAAGACCAATCGCCTGGTGGTGGTGGAAGAGGGCTGGCCGGTCTGCTCGATCGCGTCTGAGATCGCGGCGGTGGTGATGGAACAGGGTTTCGACGACCTCGACGCCCCTGTGCTGCGCGTGACTAACGAGGATGTGCCGTTGCCCTATGCGGCGAATCTGGAAAAGGCGGCGCTTATCGATGCGGCGCGGGTTGTCGCTGCGGCGAAGAAGGTTTGTTATCGGTGAAGCTATGACCTACGCCGCCATTAGGCGGCGTAGGTTCCGGTTCCGCAGGGGGAGTTGGCGCCGCTGGCGATTATGTCATTGGCCGATCGTTCCCGCACACTCATGGCCGCCACGGTGGACATTTGCGGCGTGCCGAAGAAACTCGATGAAACAAGCGGCTTGTAGGTATAATAAATCTCGACAAAGATGAGTTCGCTATCCTTCGTGGCAGCGATTTTGCGTCCAGTCGCGCCAATGCCGGTTGCGCCAAGATTCGTATTCACTGCATAAGGCGAATCCTTGACTAGCGCGCCGGTACACCGCTGCCACCGCACCTTCTGATTGGTGACATTGCCAGAACTGTCGGTCACCGGTTGAACGCTAGATACTATGATGCGGCCGCGGTTGCGCAAATCGATCTTATCACCCAATATCTTCATGCCGCCCAGAGCGTCGGTTACGTCGCCATTGCTGATCGATAGGCGAATGCGGGAAACGCTGTCGGCTGTCAGCGTCGCAACATCGCCCAATTTCTGCGACGTATAGGCCATATTGGCGGCTTCCATACTGTACAGGGTGAGACCGAGTAAAATAGGCAGAGAGAGTGCAAATTCCACCGCCGCAACTCCTGATGGATCGCGCTTAAGAGAGCAGAGCGGCTTGAGAAAATGCATTCTGATCATTTTTATCATAACTTGCACTTCGGGGCAGGAATACTTTGCAGTTCATAAGGCTGCCGCCGTATTAAGGTGGTAGCCGTTATGGTTGCCGTATTACCGATTCCAATGAAACGATACAGTGGTAGGATTCGATTGTAGGTTAGCTCAGTGTTGTAGCGGACAATGTCGTCTGCGCCGCCAATGCCCGTTTTGCCAGCCGTTACCACGTTGCGGTTGCCATCATTGTCAACATCTTCCCAACAGTCGCCTTTGTCGAGTATATTGTTGTTGTTATTATCCGTGGTCAGCCGTTCCAATGCGTTGATGTTACTGTATTGGTAAAAGCTGCCCTTGGTTGTGAGTACTGTTGCATTTGGCACGACGCGCTTAATTTGGGCCTCGATGTCGTTTTCGATCGTGGTGCTGTCGACTGTCTGGAGCGTGGTGAGCCGTGCAGCCCGTTCCAGCGCCCCAAGCGTCACCGATCGAATATATATTTGATAACCCATTTCCAGCCCGCCGAAGAGAAGCAGGCAGAGCGGCACCAAGATCAGTGCGAACTCAGGCACCGATGCTGCACGCTGGTTGGATGACAACAATCTGTATTGAGTAAGTAACCTTCTCATCGTGAGAGCCTCAAGGAACCGATATTTTCTCCAATGTCGCGGAAGACATCATCAAGATCGGAAGCATCATCTGCCCTGTACCAGAAACCATTGCCAGATGAGCAGTCCTTCATATCTTGTGTCACACTTGAGCCAGCACTGAAGGAAATTGCAAATATCTTGACGTCCATATTTTTGATTGCATTGCAGGTCATTAGCCAGCGTGCCGTATGATTACTGTCACCATCGGCGCCAGCTGCAGTAGTGCGCCGCCAGTAATTTTCTTGTGCATAGCTGGAGTAAACGCTGCCGTCGGTCTGCATTTCACCATCAGTCATGAAAATGACGTAACGAGTGACCGGAAAGCTATGATAGGTGGCCTCGTTCTCTAATTTCCATAACCCGGTACGTGACAATAGTCTTGCAGCCCAAAGCATCCCGGAATCTAGATAAGTACGCCCTTCGGCGGCAAAACCTGTATTGAAGGCGAAATAGTCATTGAATTGTGTTGCCGTTAGTTTAGAAAACTCCCGCATCGGCTTGGGACATGCATAGACAGGGTTTCCTGCTTTTGATGGATCGGTCACTGTCCATCGGGTGTCCGTAGAAGAAGGTTCTGTGTCGAATTTCAGATCGAAGGCATCCGATGGCAAATTATTAGGTGCCGAATGACCTGAAGTAAGCGTGATGCTATTACTGGTTTTCAATTCTTCGATGCAGCCGTCCCATGTGGTTGAGATCCAGTTACTGTCATGTGAAATAGACTGACGGGTGCTGCTATTACTGGTGGATTGATAGGTGCCGGTAGTATTGAACCAATTTGGTTTACGGGAGTAAAGTGTAGCTCCCGTACTATCCTGACTAAGGCCCGCATTCACCAATTGTGCAAAGGGGATTATGGCCCAGCGAACCCGCTTACGGGAGTTTTCCGGCGCAACGTTGAACTGGGTTTCTATCGTGGCCATCTGGGCCTGCAAATTGGTGAGGGAGGTTCTCAAGGCTTGAATGCGTGAGATATTGACCTTTTTGCTGTCCAGTTCCTCTGTAACAAATTTGAACGATTTTCCGGCTGTTGTCGTTCCTGTTTTTCCAGAGTTGCTGCTATAGTAACTATTGCAGGAACTGGTGCTACGGGAAGGCGCGCAGGCCATGGAACCGGTGACGTCCAAAACTAAGACGATATCTATATTCGTATAATCATTACGCGCGCTGCACGAAGCTGAGATACTCATCGTGTTCCAGCTGAATAATTTCATAATGACCGTAGGTATCGTGGTCGAGATTGTCAGTTCAATCTGATCGTTACTGCCGAGCGTCGGCGTGACGGTGAACGGCGAGGAACCGAGATATCCAACGGGATAGTTAAAGTTCACATATTTCTGCACTTCCAGCGTCACTGCTGCGCTGATTTCACCGCTCGATCCCATGACCTTGCGCCCTGCCAGAGCTCCGGCATCACATGCCTGCTGAAGACGAGTTTTGGCCAGATAACCACGACTGATGTCGAGTGCGCCGCCGACCATGCCGGCGAGGGGAAGCATCGCCGCCGCCACAATCGCCAGGGTATTCCCCGCCTGATTGTGATAAAGCCGCATCAGAATGAACAGCGCGCGCTTGATCCGGTCGCTCATAATCCGCTCTGCCTTTACTTGCCCCGCACCCCCAATTCAGGCAGGGCAGCCCCATGCCCATCCAGGGGCAGTTGCCAGGATCACTATGCCGGTTGGGGTTAAAAAGCTGATAATTTCGGCCAAATCCATTTCCATCGATATAGGCGGATGGATATTGTGAGCGACGATCTCGCCCCATTGCCGTTGTTGCTCAGCGCCTATGCCGGCCCTGATGCGCCGCGTCATCGGTTGATCTGGGCGCTTGATGCCCGATTTTCGCGGCTCGTGGCGACGACGAGCGAGCCGATCATCGGGCAGATGCGCCTGGCCTGGTGGAACGATGCCCTGACCGATGAAAGCGGCGTCAAGGGGCGCGGCGAGCCGTTGATCGATGCGATGCGGAAGCTGGACGCCCTGCCGCCGTGCGGCCTGTCGCAATGGCTTGACGGCTGGGAGGCGCTGATCGGGGAGGTCGATCTTTCCGGCTATGCGGAGGGACGAGGCGGTGGCCTGTTTCGGGCGCTGGCGGGGCGGGAGGATATTCCATCCTGGCTCGAGCGCGCGGGGGCGGCCTGGGCGTTGTGGGATTTGTCCGGACATGGCGCGGACCGGGAAGTTGCGGGCAGGGCAATAGAGCTGGCGCGAGGATATATAACCGGCGGCAGGCCGGCTTGGCCAAAGCAATGGCGCCCGTTGCGGATCGCCTATCAGCTTGCGCGCCGCGACATAGAGGAAGGCCGCTGTGCGCCGGCGGGATTGACCCCAGCGCTATATTGGCGATTGGTGCGCATCGCATTGTTGGGGCGATAAGGGGGATAGTGTGGAACGAGTTCTGGGGGGCGCGGTGGCCGCATTGCTGCTGGCGGCGGGCGGGCTGTTCTGGTGGCAGGGGCGGGCGAACAATGA
>NZ_JAINEZ010000053.1:0-37802 GCF_019873065.1 Sphingobium sp. PNB | reverse complement strand
TGTGAAGGACGTGGCGAAATGTTCCGCAGCTTTGCAGGACTACGCCGCGCTCCTCCGCATTACCGCTTCCTCGCGATAAGCGATCTTATGCGCAGCTCGCCATAACAGCGTCCAGGCTTCGGCATAGGCGTCGTAGACCGCGATCTGGTCGACGGAGAGGCAATGTTCGAGGATCTCGTATTCGACCCCGGCGAACGACAGCGCTCGCGCGGTGTAGAGCCCTAGCGATTTGAGATCGCGGGCGACCAGTTCCATTGCGGCAATGCCGCCATCGCGAATGTCGGCGACGAAGGCCTCGCGGTTGGCGAAGGCGGTTTCCGGTCCCCAGAGGCCAAGCCGGGTCGCATAGGCGAGATTGTTGACGTCTGACGCCCCGGTTGCCGAGGCATAGAGCACGCGGGCGCGCGGCAGCAGGTTCTGAAGCCGCACTCCGGCAACGCCTTGCTCCGATCCCTTGACCTTACCGCGTGAGCCTTCGCCGCCCGCGGCGTTGGCCATGGCGTGGGCTTCGTCGAAGACGATCACCCCGTCGAAGTCGTCACCCGCCCATTTGAGGATCTGCTCGAGCCGGGTCGCATCGCTGCGGCCTGAGCGAAGGGTCGGATAGGTGACGAAGAGGATGCCCTCGCGCATTCCGACCGGGACCCCGAGCTTCCATTGCCCGAGCGGCTGGACGTCGATCGGCAGGCCCCCAAGTGCGCTCCAGTCGCGGCGCGCGTCTTCGAGCAGCGCTTCGTTCTTTGAAATCCAGATATGGCGGCGCTCGCCCCTCACCCAGCGATCGAGGATGACCGAGGCGACCTGCCGGCCCTTGCCCGCCCCGGTCCCGTCGCCAAGGAAGTAGCCCATCCGGTAGGTCCGGCCCTCGGCGCTCGCCTTCAGCACGCAGCCCTTGTCGTCGGGCTCGAACCTGCCCGAAAGATCGCGGGCATGGGCGTTTGCAGCATAGATCAGGGTCTCGGTCTGCGCGGCGGAGAGTACGCCTTTGGTGATAAGATCGGAAGGCAGCTGCGGCACCGCTTCGGGCACCGGCGCGGTGATCGAGCCCATCGCGACCGATTCCACCAGCGGCGTCGGATGTTCGACTGCGCCGGTGATCGCGATGCGGCTCGGTCGGTAAGGTAGATAGTGCCCGACCTGCTCGGCGATCGGCGCGGGCGCATCGAGCTGTTGGTAAGCCAGCGGCTGGATCGACGCTGCGGCCGCGACGGGCCGAACCACGAGCGGGACCGGTTTGCTCGGCTGTCCGATGAGCCGCAGCGGGAGCGCCGGTCTTTGGGCGATGATCGGCTCAGCAACCTGCCCCGTGCGATCGGGCAAAAGGCCGACCAGGAAGCAGAGCTCGGCAAAGTTCACCGGCTTGGCGATGACCGGACTATCGCCGCCATCGACCTTGTCGAGCACCAAGAGCCGGGTGGTGATCGAGGTGCCCTGCTTGACGAAACCGAGCTCGATCGCGGCGTTGAGCCGCAGCGCCACCGGGCCGGTGATCCCGGCAAGGAAGCGCGGCAGGTCGAACCATTCGGGCATCACCGCGACGAGGCGACCGCCGGGGAGCAGCCGCTTCCAGGCCGAGCGTAGGTGCCGCGCACCGGTGCGTCCGTCGTGGCCGCGCTCAATCCCGTGCGAATAGGGAAGGGTTCATCAACACCACGCTCGGCGCGATATTGGGCGACAGCAGCTCGTCGATCAGCTCGCCATCGTATCCCGTCACCGTGGCTTCGGGGAACAGTGCTCCAAGGCATTCACGACGGAGCGGTGAGATCTCGTTGAGCGCGAGGCGCGCGCCTGCCTTAGCCGCCCAAATGCCCAGCATCCCAGTCCCGGCCGAGGGTTCGAGCACCAGTTCGCCCGCAAAGATCGCGCAGGCCCGGGCAGAGAGCCAGGCGATGCGGGGCGGCGTTGCGAACTGCTGCCATTCGATCTGCTCGTCGCTGCGAGTGGTCTGGCTCGGCACCAGCGCTTCCAAGCGAGAAAAGGTCCGATTGGCCAATTCAGGCGACACAGCGGTGACGAGCTCGGACTCGTCAGTCAAGAATAGCACCTGGGCCAATTCGAGCGCGGCGTGGGCATCTCGCACCGACCAACGGCCGTCGGCATCGCTGCCGCCGAAATGCTCGCGCATTGTGGCGTTCAGCACGGCGCGGGAGATAGCCTGATCGGCACCGATCCGGGCAGCCAACGACCTTGCCGCGACCAGAACCTGCGGTTCGGCGGGGATGGTAAAGGCGAGAGCGGGAGAAGCATGGGACACTGGAAACCTCCTGACGAGGCCCAAGTCCGTCTGGGGGCCTCAAAAGGCCCCAAGCCCACTCTCGTCTCTGCTTGGCTCAAGCCGCCGCGCGAATCCGGCGCATCAGCACGTCGTTCCAGTCGTCGCCGGGTCGCTCGGGCCGACGGGTGACGATCCGGCGCCCCGTGCAGGCATAGGCTGCACGCGCGCGCTCCTCGGCGAGGAGTCCACCGGCGTCGTTGTCAACGAAGAGATGCAGCTCGCGCACCGATTCCGGGATCGTGACCAGGCCGAACCGCTCGTTGCCCAGCGTCGCCCAGCAGGAAATGTCGAACATCTGCATCGCCGAAAGCGCGGACTCGTTGCCCTCGGCGAGTCCGAGCCTGCCATCGCGCGGATATGCCAGACGTACGGCTCCCGAGCCCGGACTGCCGAGTGAGCGCTTCGGCTGCTCAAATGAGGCGAGGCGGTTGCTGTCGGGATCGAGGAAGGTCCGGTTCAGCGCCAGGATACCGGCGTCGTTGCGTACCGCTGCCACCAAGGCCGGTAGGAACCGCACCGCGCCCTTCGGGCCGAGCGGCATGTGCGGATGAAAGCGCAGGTCGGAAGATGAAATCGTAATGCCTCGCTTGGCAAGGTAGCGCTCGGCCGGGCTGCCTGCGAGTAGCGAGGCCTCGCGCCACAGTCTCAGCGCGTTGCGGTCAGCGATTTCGTGACGCGGCGCGGATGCGACCGGGCCGCCCGTCCCGTCGAACAGGTCCGAGATTCGCACCCCAAGCTTGGCCATGCCCTGCATGACTGCCTCGTTGGTGCAGCCGGCGAAGCAATGGACCAGGATCGCGCGCTTGCCGAGCGTGATGCTGAGCGAGGGGGTGCGGTCAGCGTGGGCCGGGCAGCAACACATACCGCGCGAGCGCGACCAGGTCCCGCTCAGCGCCTCGACGATCTTACGAGCGCGGGCTTCGAGCGTTTCTCGACCTTGAATCTGGGACATGGGGCATCTCCATCATGACATGCCTCCACCCGCGCAGCCTCCGCTCTGCGCTGCTGCCAATGCGTTTTCCTACATGATGTGTTCTATATATGTTCTCACTCGATTCGGCCATAGAAGGAATCGAGATATGAGACTGAGATGGGCAACGATCACAGCGGCGCTGGCGGGATTGGCGTTCGTCGTCCCGGCTCAGGCGCAGGAGGAAATGGCTGCTGCTGCACCTGAGCTGCGACCTGACGGCTTCCGCATTGCCGAGGGGTCGAACGGTTTCCAGCTGGTGGAGCATGGGATTTGGCGCCAGCCCCTAGCCGCTTCGTCAGGGGCTCCGGTTCTCGAAGCGGGCCGGACCTACCTTCCCTATCGTTATGCAAAGCCCGAAGCTGGCGGGCCCTCAGGCGTTCGACGGGCAAGCTACCTTCCCCATGTTTATGCTGCTGAGGCTCAATATTCGCTGCCGAGTGGTCTTCTCGACGCCCTGGTATGGACGGAATCGCGGTATAATCCACTGGCGATCAGCAAGGCTGGCGCCGCCGGCCTGGGTCAGCTGATGCCGGGGACCGCCCACGACCTTGGCATTTCGAATCGCTTCGATCCAATGGCCAACATCTTCGGTGCGGCGCGGTATCTCCGCCAGATGCTCGACAAGTTCGGGGTAGTGCATCTGGCCCTCGCTGCCTACAATGCAGGCCCTGGCGCCGTCGAGCGAGCCGGCGGTATCCCACGCAATGGCGAGACACCGGCCTATGTGCGCGACGTGCTGCGTCATTGGCGCTTTTGAGCAGGGGGTAGTTGTGAGTTCCGGTCGAATACGCGTGTCGGGAATGCTGAGCCGCGGACGACGCGGAATGATCCTAACCACTAAATCGGACGAGGTTTGGATCGTCGAAAGCGAGGAAGTTACCGACGATCTCATCGGTTCGAACGTGACTGTTGAAGGCGTCGTTGCAGGCATGGATCGTCTACGCGCCGACTGGATTGGCGCGGACAGTCATCCTTCCTGATTCTGGGGCGGATATTTCGCGACGAGTTGGAGAAGCTCCCTGCCCCACAGTGCGAGAGCTTCGCGCTTCTCATTGGTGTACTGATGCCGATGATAAACCCCGGCGACACCGGCCATTGCCGAGCCCGACTGATGATTGAGAACAGCTTCAGAAACGACCAGCGGTATTCCAAGCCTCTGCAGCCCAGTTGCCACTGTCCGGCGAATGTCATGCATGGTGAAATGACCGGCATCATAGCCAAGCTTCTCATCCACGCTTGCCCTAATCCGCTTCCAGGCCTTTGACAGCCCACTGACACTGTTTGTGTTGGTGACCTTGGATGCCAATAGAATTTGGGACTGCTTGTGGGCGTCGTCAGGAGCAATCCCCGCGGCAGCGAAGATGTCAGTGACGACTGTGAGTGCCTGGGAGGACAGCGGCACGATATTCGCCTTGCCGTTTTTCGCTCTGTCTCCAGGGACCGTCCAAACCTTCGCCTTGAAATCGAACTCGTCGCAAGTGGCGTCGAGCACCTCTCCCCGGCGCTGGGCTGTGAGAACAAGCATTTGCACGAGATGACCGAACGGATAGCCATCCTCGACAGCGGCTTGCCACAACGCGGCGAGCTCTCGATCGCTGAGCACGCGGTCGCGAGGCTCACTTCGCTTCGGACGCCATGCATCCCGGCAAGGATTGGCTGGCAAATGCTCGAGCCTGGTGAGTGCCCAAGTGTAGAAAGTTGAAAGATGGCGATACACGATGCGCGCCATCGTCAGGGTTTCCTTGCCCCGCTCGAAGGCGATCTTCTCGACAAAGCGGCTCACGTCGCTTCGAGTGATGGAATCCGCGAGACGGTCACCCAGCTCGGGTTCGATGTACTTCCGGAAAACCCGGTCGAACTCCTTCGCGCTCCGTTTTTTGCCCTCGATCTGCTGAGACAAATAGATTTCGTAGAGCTCAGCGACCGTCCCAACGCCCTTCGATCCCTTCCTCTTCGCGCCTGGCTTTCTGGCGATGTTCTTGCCCTGCTCAACATCGACCAGAAGGTCTCGCGCCTTCCGCCGAGCATTGGCAAGAGTGAAGCTCGGGCCATGTCGGCCGATTGTGACGTTCAACCATTTGCCTTGAACGCGCTTGCGCAAGATGTACGTCTTGATGCCGCTTGCACCCATCCGAATCCGGAGCCCGGTCACGATGCCATCAGCAAGCTCAATTTGCCCGGTGGCAGGAGCCTTCAAGCCTGCGATCCGAGCATCCGTCAAACCAACTTTGTTCGCCATATGCACCTGCTACCTTAGGTAGCTTTTGGTACTGGATACTGGCGAACATTTCAAGAACAATACGGACTATAAATCGCAGATTTCCGCCATTTTTGGACCCATGCGGATGCGCTAGGACCCTCTGATTGCAGCTCTTAATCAGCGGGTCCTAGGTTCGAGCCCTAGTGCGTCCACCAAAAAACTGCGTCCACCAGATCCTCCCCACCCTTGATGCATCGCCGCACGGCTTCTCCCGTCGCTCTCAAGGTCAGACCGGCAGGGCGGTGGTGAACTTCGTCATGGACAGGGCGAAGTGCGACGCAGCACCGGCGACCGAGGGATGCCCCAAAAGGGTCATCATCAGGAAGCGATTATAGTCTGCGACATCCGCGACCACGATGCGCATCAGATAGTCCCATTCCCCCGACATCGAAAAGCATTCGACGATTTCCGGGCGACCCTCGACAAACTGCTCGAAGGCGCGGCGGGCCTCCTGCGCGTGGCTTCGCATGCGGATGTTGCAAAGGACGTTGACGCCCCGCCCGACCTTTTCCGGATCGACCAGCCTGACCGTCCCGGCGAGGACGCCCGCGGCCTCCAGCGCCTTGATCCGACGCCAGCAGGAAGCGCTGGAAGCCCCGACCCGCTCCGCCAGCTCGGCATGGCTGAGCGTCGCATCCTCCTGCAGGGCTGCGATGATCTTTCGGTCGACGGCATCGATCTGTCGGTCCTGTTTCATGAGGGGCAGGATAATCGCCGCATCCCTTTCATCCAAGCGTCCAGTTGAACGATCCGACGCGGATGATTTTGCCGAAACGAAAAGCCTGAATCCGCTTTCCTTTTCGGCCAGCCGGGCTATTCTGTCGACAGGTCGCATCAGGGATGGTTGGGACTGCGGACATGATCGACCTTTCTCCCCAACCACAGGACAAGGGCAGCGGCGCAAAAGCCGCTCCTGCCGCGCCCCAGCATGATCCTGTGCAGACGAACAGCCGGGAAGATGGAAATCCTGCCTCCTGGTGGCATATTCAGCAAGAGCAGATGGAGGGCGCGATCCAGCGCCTGTCGCGCTGGGCAGGCCCCTTCGCGCTGCTTGCCACGCTGTTTTTATTGGGGTGGTGGATAATAGGCTGATCCTGCTGGTGATTCGGATCGGGCGGCGTTCTGCGCGCCCCGGAAGCGCCGCATGGCAACGCTCGCCATTTCAGGTCGTCGCAAATCTGGGGCAGAGCATCTTCCAGGACAAACGGATCATCGGAAAAGCGGGTCCGCGCACCCCAAGCCCGATTGTCAGTCCACGGCATTTATGCCCTGCTGCTGCGCAACATAAATCAAAACGCTGCGGATGTCTGATGGTTAACACACTGCCGCGCGGCGGTGCCCGGCTTGACGTCAAGACATAAAAAGGGTTGCAGATGTCGAAAATTGATCTGGCGATCGAAGGTGTTCCCAGTCGCCAGCCCGCTACGGCCTCAGGGCAGCGGAATGCGCGGCTTTGGCTGTGCCTGCTCCTGCTGGTTGCCGATATGGCCGCGCTTGCCACGGGCTTCGCCTTCGGGCTGCGCGCCGCCGGCCTGCAATGGCTGGCGGACGGGCAGTGGCAGCCGCTGGCGGGCGGCATGATCGTTTACGCGGTCCTGGCTTTCCATAACCAGGCCTATAATCCTCATTGCCTGATGCGCATGACGCAGTCCTGCCGCAGCGCCACCATGGCTTTCGCAGGAACATTGCTGATCTTCCTGCTGGTTGTCTTTTCGCTGAAGGCGACGGGACAATTGTCGCGGCTTGGCATTTCGGCCGGTATCTTGTGCAGCGGCACCTTGCTCGTCCTACAGCGGCTGATGATCGTGCATATGGTGCGCCGCAACTTTGCCGACGGCCTGTTCGCCCAGCTCCTGATCATCGATGACGGCGCCATTCCCGACGACGTCAGCGGCATGGTGATCGTCGATGCGGCGGCCATCGGGCTGAAGGCCGATCTGGACGATCCCTATATGCTGCATCGCCTGGGCACCCTGCTCCGCGACTATGATCGCGCGGTGATCTCCTGCCCAGCCGAACGCAAGGCGGATTGGGCCCAGATGCTGAAAGGCGGCAACATATTGGGTGAGATCATCGTGCCCGAACTGGACCCGATGGCGCCGCTGGCGGTCCAGTCTTACCGCGGCACGCCCACGCTGGTGGTGTCGCGCGGGCCGTTGAACCTCGCCAACCGAGCCAAGAAGCGCCTGCTGGACATCGCTTTGACCGTACCGGTGCTGATCCTTCTCGCGCCGCTGATGGCGGTGGTGGCGATCCTCATCAAGCTGGACTCCCCGGGCCCCGTCTTCTTCAAGCAGGAACGGATCGGACGCGGCAACATGCTGTTCCATATCCTGAAATTCCGCAGCATGAAGGTGGAGCAGTGCGACAGCGCGGGCGCGACTTCGACGCAGCGGGACGACAATCGCATCACGCGCGTCGGCGCATTCATCCGCAAGACCAGCATCGATGAACTGCCGCAGCTCATCAACGTATTGCTGGGAGAGATGAGCCTGGTCGGCCCCCGCCCCCACGCCCTGGGATCGACGGCGGAGGAACAGCTATTCTGGCAGGTGGACCGGCAATATTGGCACCGCCATGCACTGAAGCCGGGGATCACCGGCCTGGCGCAGATCCGCGGCTTCCGGGGTGCGACGGAAACGCGCCGCGACATATTGAACCGGGTCGAGGCGGATCTGGAATATCTGCATGGCTGGAGCCTGACCCGCGACATTGCGATCCTGTTCGGAACGCTGAACGTGCTGGTCCACAAGAACGCTTATTAGCGCCCGCCGAATGCCAAATCTGGAGCGCGAATCGGCGGAGCGGCCAAGACGCGGGAAAGCGAAAAAGGTTCCGCCGAGAAAATGATATTTGCGACGAAATGTTGCTGAAAACGCTTCGTCGCAAAAAATCTTATCCCAGATTAAGAATTGAGCGCCGTCGCATGGTCATATGCGACGAATCGATGTCAGCAGGCCTTCCTTCCCAACTATTTGTTAACCGCAAAATCGGATATTAACGCCATCACCAATCGGGCGGCGGGAATATCGACGTGGCGGAAGAATTTGCAGCAGTTGCGACGGCACCCTCTTTGATCGAAACGGCGGAGGTGCGCCGTGAGCTTCCCGCTCGCATCGACGGCATGACGTTTGCCGATCACGCCGAAAGCGGCGTACAGCTCCTGTCGCGTTGGGCCGGCATCGTGGCCTTTGTCGGCGCGGTCGCAGCCATCGCCTGGCTGATCTTCTGACCGGACTCGCAAGGCTCAAGCTTTCTCCCAGATTAACAGCTGCAGGGTGCGCCGGGACTGGTCCCGCCGCGCCCTGTTTGCGATGAACCGAGCCGTTGTTTTGACGCGACAAGCTGCTTTTCGGGCAGTGGTTTTACGTAGAAATACTTCTAGCATGCCCTGATTGCTGCAATGCAATAAGGGTCGATTGGTTTTGAACAAATATAATAATCCGCGATTGCGGGGCCGCATTTCTGTGCCTTGCGATCGACAGACTTCATGGTCGCGCACCTGTTTTGCGGCAGCGCTAAGTGGTGCCGCAATGGTCGCGGCCATGCCGACAGTTTCGCAGGCGCAGGATAATGACGGTACGACTGAGCCAAAGCGCATCAACAATGCCATGGAGGAGAAGCGGATCCGGGATTACGGTCTTCATCTGACAGCCGGCCTCGATCTACTCTATGACGACAACGTCTATCGCGTGGACGACCGCGTCGAAAACCCCACCGACGACCTGATCGTCACGCCCTCTCTGGAGGCGACCTATGGCATGCCGGTGGGCCGTCACGACATCCTGCTGCGCGGGAAGATCGGCTATGACCGTTTCATTTCCGAAGGACAGCGGAGCAAGTTGCGTCTGGATACGGAGGCGAAGGCCAATATCCGCTTCGGCGCGACCTGCCTGATCACCCCTCGCGCCTCCTATCGCCAACAGCGCGCTGATTATGGCGACATCAATTCCGCGACCGAAAACCTCCAGAAGTTCGCCACGGTCGGCGCGGATTTCACCTGCGAGCGCCCGGGGCTGTTCCCTGTGGCGAGCTATGAGCATGACAGGACGCGCAATGCCGACCAGTTCGACTATGCCGACCAGACCAGCGATATGTTCATGGGCGGGATCGGCTATGCCATGCCCAGCCTGGGCACGCTGACCGCTTATTATGAGCGGGTGAACAGCAAGCGCGACACGCTGGGCATAGAGAACCGCATCAACAGCTATGGCCTGCGGTTCCAGCGCGCGGTGACGCCGATCACGCAGATCGACGCGGATGTCCGTTGGCTCGACGTCAGCAGCGACAGCGCGGCGGTGGGCGGCTATGACGGGCTGGGCTGGAAAGTCAGCCTGTCGACGCAAGCCATTCCGCGCCTGAAGCTGACGGCCATGACAGAGCGCGCCATCGTCAACGACAGCCTGATCGCCAGCGGTTTCGCCATCGATACCAGCTACCGCATCCAGGGCGAATTTTCGATCTCCGAACTCACGTCCGCCGGCCTTTATGCGGAATGGGACCGCAGAAAGTTCCGTCAGGATGCGGCGCTTCGTCCCTATTCGATAACGGCCGACCGCAACCGTCGCTTTGGCGGGCTGTTGACCAGGAAACTTTCGGATCGTTTCGATCTTACGCTGGATGCCCAGCATTACACCCGCAGAACGGACACCAGCGTCTCCAACTATAGCGGCACGCAAGTAACGTTGGGCGCTGCCCTGCATTTCTAGACCCTCAATATATTGGGAGCATGAGCTGTGAAAGCCGATACTCTCCTGAAATCCATCTCGACCCTGCTCATCATTGCAGGTCCGATGGCCGCGACTGCCCAGACCGCCGCCGGAAACGCGGCGGCGACTGCAACTGCCGCGCAGGCGGCAAGCGCAGGCTATCAGCTCGGTCCGAATGACGAGCTGAAAATCTCCGTCTTCGGACAGCCCGACCTGTCGACGACCACGCGCATCAAGGAGGACGGCACCGTCCTGCTCGCGCTGGTCGGGCCGGTTTCCGCCAAGGGGAAGACGACCTCGCAACTGGCGCAGGACATTGCGGCCGGCTATGCCAGCGGCGGCTATCTGACCAAGCCGTCCGTCAGCGTGGAGGTCAGCAATTATGTCAGCCGGTTCGTCACCGTACTCGGCAATGTGCCGGAAGCGGGCAATTATCCGCTCGACCGGGATTATACGGTGGCGTCGATGCTCGCCAAGGCCGGCGGTTCGACCAAGGACGGCGCCAATGCCGTCATCCTGACGCCTGCGGACGGCAGCGGGCCAGTACGCATTTCGCTGGCCGATATGGGCGCGGGCGCGATGCGGCCGCTGAGGGCGGGCGACACGCTGTTCGTGCCGCCCGCGGAAAAAGTCTATGTCTACGGCCAGGTTCAGCAGCCCGGCGCCTTCTCCTATGTGCCGGGGCAAAGCTTCCGGCAGGCATTGGCGTTGGCGGGCGGACCGACGCTGGCGGGTTCGACCAAAAGGATAAAAGTCCGGCGGGAGGGGAAGGAAATACAGGCCAAGCTGGACGATCCGGTCAAGCCTGAAGACGTCCTCATCATCCGGGAGAAGCTGTTTTGACGACACTCGATCAAGGCTTCGCGCACTCACGCTCCAGCCAGAAATCCGGTATTTTCGACAGGTTTCTGTCCCTTACGCGCAGCGGCGAAAAGCGCAACGAGCGCGTCATACCCGACGACGTGCCGTTGCATCTGGACGTGCCCGCCCTGCCCGGCTTCCGGCATGACGCGCCGGAAGCGCAGCCGGAGGAAGCGGCGCACCGGCCGCTCTCCATGAGCGCCATGGCCGCGCCGATCAAACCCATCAGCCTGCGCCGCGACAGCATCTATGCGGCGTTCAACACCGCCATGCCGGTGACCGACCGCCATGGACTGGCAGGGCGCAACAGCGAACTGGAAAAGCTGGTCGAGGCGATCGTCGTGCAACGCAAGCATGCCGTGATCTTCGGCACGCGCGGATCGGGCAAGACCTCGCTCGCCCGCGTGTTCGGGGATCTGGCGGACGAGGCGGGATGCGTCGCGCTTTATGCATCCGCCAATGGCGAAGCGGATTTCGACTCCCTCTTCCGTCCCTTCCTGACCGAATTGCCGATGAGCAGCGCGGGACAGGAACGGGCGCGCAAGATGATGAGCGAGCCGCTGGACGTGTCCCGCCTCTCCGCCCTGCTGGTGGAGGAAGTGCGGGAGCGTTCCATCCTCATCATCGACGAATATGACCGGGTGCAGTCGGAAACGGCCAAGCAGGACGTCGCGACGCTGCTGAAGCTGCTGACCGACATCCACTCGCCGGTACAGGTCGTGCTGGTCGGCATCGCCAGCGACATTGACGGGCTGATTGCCGCCCACCCCTCGCTGCGCCGCCATCTGGTGCCGCAGCGGGTCGCGCCGATCCCCAAGCCGGAGCTGGAGCGGCTGCTGCTGTCCTGCGCCTCCAACGCCCGGCTTTCCATCGACGAGGATGCGCTCGACGCATTGTCGAGCGCGGCCATGGGATCGCCCTATCATGCGCGGCTGTTCGGCATGTCGGCCGCGCTGGTGACGGAATCGGCCGCGCGCGACCGGATGCTGCTGTCCGATGTCGAGCAGGGGCTGCTCTCCGCGCTGGAGGATTGGGAGGAAATGAGCGGCCAGACCCATGCGCTGTTCCGCCGCATCCTGTGGGAAGCCGGGTCCACGCGGCGGATGATCGCTCTTGCAGCCGTCGTCGCCTCCCAAATGTCCGCCATCAGCTATGAGCGGCTCGTGAAGCTCGGCCATGAGGTGCTGGGTGGCGGGTCGGTGAACGAAGGCCAGGCGCGCGACGCGATGATGCGGCTGCAACCCGCGCTGGTGGCGACGCCCAATGGCGAGCTCTGGATGTTCGAGGATACGCTGGCGCCGCAATTTCTGCTGCTGATGGCGAAGCAGCCGGTGCAGAGCGCACCGCCTGTGCAATCGCCCGCGGAGGAGATGCGCGCGCTGCTCAAGGGAGTGGACGGGCTATGACCATGAACCCGATGGATTTGCTGGCCGCGCTTCAGGCGCGCTGGCGCACGGCGGCGATGATCGGGGGCATATTGTTCCTGCTCGTCGCGATCACCGCCTTTCTGCAACCGCGGCAATATATGGGCACGGCGTCGCTGCTGCTCGACCTTTCGCAGACCGATCCGACCGACACCAATACGGCGCAGGGCCCCAAGCCCGACACGGATTCCATCCTGGGCACGCAGACGGATATCATCCGCAGCGGCAAGGTGATGAACGCCGTGGCAAGGGAAGCGGGCTTCGTCGATGCGATGCCGACGGACATGCCCGCCGATGCGCGGGTGCAGGCGGCAGCCGCCACGGTCGCGAAGAACATGACCATCACCACCGGCCGGCAGAGCAACGTGCTCCAGATCCAGTATCTGGACGCCGATCCGCAGGTCGCCGCAAAGGTCGCCAACCTGATCGCCCGGATCTACATGCGCGAACAGGTGGAACTGCGCGCCTCCCCGGCGCGCGGATCGGCCAAATGGTTCGACGAGCAGACGGAGGAAGTGCGCCGTCGCTATGAGATCGCGCAAAAGAAGCTGTCGGACTTCCAGCGGGCGCACGACATCATCGGCATCAACCGCATGGACCTTGAGGCGGAGAAGCTGAAGAACCTGTCCTATCAGCTTACCCAGGCGCAGGCGGAAGCGGCGGCCGCACGGTCCAAGGCCGGTGCGGGCAGCGTTTCCGACATCGAAGGATCGCTGATCGTCCAGAATTTGCAGGAACAGGTGGCGGCGCAGTCCGCCAGGGTATCCGAACTGCAAAAGACCCTGGGGCCCAATCACCCGACCATGGCGGCGGCCGCCGCCCAACTGTCCGAACTCCAGTCCAAGCTGGCGGCGGCGCGCGCCAGCCAGGCCGGCGCGGTCAGCGCCAACAGCGTGGCGGCCAGCCGGCGGGAGGGCGACCTCAAGTCCAACATGGCGGGGCAGGAGGATCGCATGATCCGCATGTCGGACGTTCAGGACCAGCTCATGGTCCTCCAGCGCGACGTGGATGCCGCGCGGCAGACCTATGACACGGTGCGGCAACGCTTCAACGAAGCGGTGCTGAAGAGCCAGATCTCCCAACCCAATGCCAGTCCGCTGGATGAGGCCACCGTGCCCCTGCTGCCTGCCAAGCCCAATATCATGCTGTGGCTGATCGGCGGGATCGCGCTTGGCCTGGTCGGCGGAGTGGCTGCCGTCATCCTGATGGAGATCGTCCATCCCCGCGTTCGTTCCGCGGCCGGCGTCGCCCGCGCCACCGAGGTCGATGTCATCACCGAACTGGTGCCGGTCCCTGCGCGCCAGGCCAAGTTCTTCAAGCAACAGGAGGCCGCATGAGACTGCGTTCCACGGCGGGCGCCCCGCATCAACTGGCCTCGGGCGGCATGGCGGGCGGCGGCGCCGCGCTGCGTCCCCGCGCCCGCGACAGCCATAATTTCGCCCGACTGGCGGTGGAGCACGGTTTCCTGGCCGAAGCCGATGTGCACAAGGTCGAGGCGCATGCCCGATCCCAAGGGCTGGCGCTGCATGACGCGGCGGTTGACCTGGGGCTGCTGAACCCGGAGGATGCGGGCATGCTCGCGGCCTTGCAGGGCGGCTTCGCCCTGCTGCCGGAGGGCGACCAGCGGGTCGATCCGCTGGTGGTCGCGGCCTTCGACCCCGCCAATGCCTATGCCGCCAAGGTGCGGACAATCCGCGCCAAGATGCGCGCCGCGGCCAAGGAGGGCGATCCCGCTGCCCTGCGGCTGGCGGTGCTGGCCATAGAGGCAGGCGACGAGGCCGCGATCATGGCGGCGAACCTTGCCGTCGTGCTGGCCCAGATGGACGGACAGACGATGTTGATCGACGTCGACATGGGCCGGCCTTCGCTCGACCGGCTGTTCCGCATCGCGAACAAGGCAGGACTGGCAGAGCAATTAATGGGCAGCGCCGCGCTGCTGCCAGCGGCCAGGACGGCGGTGGAGGGCCTGTGGCTGATGACCGCCGGTCGCGCATCCGGCAGCGCGGCGAGCCTCGTGACGCGCGGCCCGCTGGCGGAAACGGCCAATGGCTGGGGCCTGCGCGACACGTCGATGCTGTTCTACCTTGCGGAACGGAAGGGCGACCAGACGCCCTATGGCAGCATATTGGCGGGCTTCGACGCCGTCGTGATCGTCGCGCGGCGCGGCGACACCGCCATTGCCGACATGCGCCGGGTCATCGACGATCTGGACCGGCATGGCGTACCGATCGCCGGGACGGTGATTGCATGAGCGCCGAACAAGCGCTGGCGCGTCCCCAAACCCTTCCTTCCCCCGGCATCGGTCCGGGCATAGGGAATGAAGCCCCCGTCGCGCATGTCGGCGGCCTGCCCGTATCCACCCTGTCGCTGGATGCGCTGATCGCGAAGATGCTGGTGGAAGCGCCCCTGCGCCGTAGCCTGGAGCAGCAGCCGTCGCTGGTGTTCGACGCCAACGGCCAGGGCCTGTCGATGAACGCCACCGATCCGGACTTCCGCGCCAATCTGGCGCAGGCGGACCTGATCCATGCCGACGGACAGATCATCGTCGCGGCCTCCCGCTGGTTCGGCGGACCGCAGATCGCGGACCGCTCCAGCACGACGGACATGTTCATCGACAGCCTGAAACCGGCCGCGGAGGCTCAGGTCAGCTATTATCTGCTCGGCGGCGAGGAGAAGGTGAACGCCGCCTGCGCGAAGGAGATCCTTGCGCTGGCGCCGGGTCTTCAGCTCGCCGGACGGCGCAACGGCTTCTGGAAGCCGGAGGAAGAGGATGCGGTGATCGACGCGATCAATGCCGCCGCGCCCGACGTCCTCTGGGTCGGCACCGGCAAGCCGCGCGAGCAGGCCTTTTGCGTGCGCAATCGCGACCGGATCAAGGCCGGCTGGATCGTCACCTGCGGCGGCCTGTTCAACTATATCACCGGCGACTATCCGCGCGCGCCGCTCTGGATGCAGAAGTCCGGTTTCGAATGGCTGCACCGCATGGCGACGCGGCCCAAGGAACTGGCCTGGCGCTACATCACCACCAATCCGCACGCCCTCTGGCTGATCTGGAAACATCGCCATGGCTGAAGCCCAGGTGGCTGAAAATCTTCCGACGGGCCGCGTCCGGCGCCTTGGCAGCCTGTTCGGCCGCTTCGGGCTGGCGAGCCTGTCGTCGGCGATCGTCTCGGTCAGCCATCTGCTGGTCCAGCTCTTTTCCATCCACCATCTGGAAACGGCGGCCATCGGCACGCTGGCATTCCTGCTGGTGATCATCCAGTTCGGCTATGGCCTGTCCAATGCGCTGGTGTCGACGCCCTATACCATCGCAGTGAACCAGGGAGACGATGCCGATGCCCGGAGCTTCGACTTCTTCTTCCCGGTCAACCTGATGCTGGCGGCCAGCCAGGGACTGATCTGCGCCGCCATCGCCTGGGCAACCGCCTCTCCCGCCGCCGCCCTGCTGTTCGGGATGGCGGGCATGCTGTCGCTGATCCGCTGGTTCGGGCGCTCCAATGCCTATGCGCATCATGCTCCGGCAAGGGCTGCACGATCGGACCTCGCCTATGCAGGGACGATCCTGGCGGGACTTTTGATCGCGATGCGGACCGGCGCGGACATGCCCGCCATCGGCGGCATGCTGGTGGCGGCCAGCCTGGTCGGACTGCTCCCCTTCGGCCTCGCCTATCTGCGGCGGCACTTCGCCATGGCGCCCGCCCGCGCGCTGGGCGCCTATCGCCCGGTGTGGAAGGAGCAGTCGGCCTGGACGCTGGTCGGCGTGCTGTCGACGGAGGCGACCTCCAATTCGCACAGCTATATCGTGACGCTGCTCGCCGGGCCGACCGCCTTTGCGCCGATCGCCGTGGGGATGCTGTTCTTCCGCCCGGTCAATGTCTGCATCACCGCCCTCACACAGTTGGAGCGGCCCCGCATGACCCGGGCCGTGGCGCGCGGCGATCATGACGCGGCGATCAGGTCGGAACGGGTCTTCATGGCCGCGCTGGTCATGCTGTGGCTGGCGACCTGCGCCGTGGCGGCGATTGCCCTCTATGCCTTTCCAGGCCTGATCCTGAAGCCCACGCTGGACCACCGGCTGGTGATGATCGCGGTGGGCCTGTGCGCCCTCCTCTCCCTCGTCCAGTGCGTGCAGACGCCGATGAGCGTGATGACCCAGGCGCGCAAGGCCTTCCGCCCGCTCGCCGCGCAGAGCATGCGCAGTTGCGGCGTGGGGCTGGTCGCCGTGACGCTGCTCGTGCTGGGCACCGCGCCCGTCCTTTCCATCGGCGGCGTCGTGCTGTCGCAGCTCGTCATGATGCTCGGCATCTGGCAACTCGATCGCAAATGGCGGCGCGACCGGCAGGGAGCCGCCTGACCATGGCGACAAGCTGGCATCGCGGCGGTGTCGCCGCCATCCCCGCACAGACGGGCGGCGGCCAGAGCATGCGCATGATCTGGATCACCCAGATCTTCTATTTCGTCTTCCTGATGATGGTCTTCATCGGCCAGCAACCCTTCGCCTCCCGCACGCAGGACGAGCTGGTGGCGATGGCGCAGGAAAATGACGGGTCGGACCTGTTCAAGCAGATGCTGTTCATCGGCTTCGCCCTGCTGCTGACCGGCGTGCAGATCATCCGCAAGCATCCGCTGCAATATAGATTCACCTTCTGGCCGCTGGCGATCATGCTGGTCTGGTTCTTCATTTCCTGCACCTGGGGCGTGGACCCGTTCGTGTCCTTCAAGCGGGCGATGCAGCAGCTCATCGTGATCTACATCACCTTCTGCGCGCTCTCCCTGATGGGGCCGCAGCGGCTGTTCGACGCGCTGCGCGCGGCGCTGATCGTCTCGCTGATCATCTGCTGGGTGTCGCTGCCGCTGACACCCGCCGCCGTCCATCCACCGACCGAAAGCGACAAGGCGCTGATCGGCGCATGGCGCGGTTTCTTCTTCCACAAGAATATCGCCGGGGCCGTCATGGCGCTGACCTTCATCGTCTGCGGCAATGCATGGATCGACCGGCGCAAATGGTATTATGCGCTGTTCGCGGTCATGGCGTTCGTCTTCGTGATCGGGACCAAGAGCAAGACTTCGCTCGCGCTGTGCGTCGGCATGCTGGCGATCAGCAACATCTATCGGGCGCTGAGCGACAACACGCAGAAGCGCGCGATATTGCTGCTGATGCTGGGTTTCGGCATGGTGGGCTTCCTGGCGCTCTACATCGCCTATCAACCGACCATCGAGCGGCTGTTCGCCGATCCGACCAGCTTCACCGGGCGGGTATCGATCTGGCGAGTGGTGTTCGATTATCTGGCCGATCATCCCTATCTGGGCGCGGGCTTCGGCGGCTTCTGGCAGGTGGGCGTAAACAGCCCCGCGCATGACTATCTGAACCAGCAATTCCAGATGCTGACCGCCCATTCGCATGACGGCTATCTGGAAATCTGGGTGACGACCGGGCCGCTGGGCCTGGTCATGCTGCTGGTCAGCTTCCTTGCCTTGCCCGCCTATTGGTTCCTGACCGGCTCGACCAGGGAGAACCAGGCGCTGATGGTGCCCGCCTTCGCCATCTGGGTGTTCGTCATGTACCAGAACCTGCTGGAAACCAGCTTTTTCGACAAGGATCGCCAGGTCTGGGTGATCTTCCTCGCGGCCATCGCGGCCGCCCACGCCACTTTCAAGGCCAAGCCGCGCCCGCAATGGACCCGGCGCCACCATCTCCAGCAGGAGAGCGTCCATGGCTAATATCATCGTCTGCATCGCCACCTGCAACCGTCCGCAGGGATTGCGCCGGACCCTGGAATCCCTCGCTGCGCAACAAACGCGGCACCATCTGGAAGTGCTGGTGGCCGACAATGACGCGGCCCGGCAGGAAGGGCTCGCCGTGGTCGAGCAGCTCGCTTCCCAAGGCTATCGCTGGCCGGTCGAAGCCCTGCTGGTTGCGGAACGCGGCATTCCGCTGGTGCGCAACGCGCTCGCGGCCGCCGCGCTGGCCCGGCCCGGCGTGACGCATATCGCCATGCTGGACGATGACGAGGCCGCCTCCCCCGGGTGGATCGACGCCATGGCCGATACGGCGCAGCGCTGGGAGGCGGACGTGGTCGGCGGCGCCGTGCTGCGGGAGATGGACAGCGCCATCGCTCCCTGGGCGGCGCGCCATCCCCTGCTCGCCCCCAAGCAACGCGGGCAGTCCGGCCCGGTCGCGCTGGTGGACAGCACCGCCAATGTGCTGATCGCCGCCACGGCCCTGCGCGCCATGGGGGAGCGCCCCTTTGACGAGCGCATGGCGCTGACCGGCGGGTCGGACAAGCAACTGTTCACCCGCATGCAGCGCGCCGGCTTCCGCTTCGCCTGGTCGGAGGAGGCGGTCGTGACCGAACTCATCCCCGCCAGCCGCGTCACCGCCCGGTGGCTGCTGATGCGCGGCTATCGCGTCGGCATGACCGACATGATGGTGGAGCGTTTCCACAGGGGCCGGCTGCGCGCCCTGTTGGGCGAAGCGCCGCGCATCGTCGCGGGATTCCTCATCGGATCGCTGGGCGCTGTCGCCACCTTCGACCGGGGCAAGCGGGTCGAACGGCTCGGCAAGCTTTATCGCGCGGCCGGCAAGATCGCCGGGCTCGCCGGATTCCACTATGAAGAATATCGAAAGGTGCATGGCGCATGAGCGATGCCGCGCTGGGCAAGCAACCCTTTTTCTCCGTCGTCATCCCGCTCTACAACCGTGCGGAAATCGTCGGCGACACCATCCGGTCCGTGCTGGCGCAGGACTGGCAGGATTTCGAGGTCGTCGTGATCGACGACGGTTCGCGGGACAATCCCGGCCCCGTGATCGACGCGATAGGCGATCCCCGCGTCCGCTATATCCGGCAGGATAACGCCGGCGGCGGCGCGGCGCGCAATGCCGGCATCATGGCGGCCGACGGGCGCTATATCGCCTTTCTGGACTCCGACGACCTGTTCCTTCCGGGCAAGCTTTCCATCATGGCGAAGGCGCTGGCGGGAGATGACGGGCGAACGGTGCTCTATTCCCGCATGAAGGTGGACCGGGGCGTCGACCGCTACTGGATCAGGCCCGACCGGGGCATTCGCGAGGGCGAGGATGTCGGGGAATATCTGTTCTGCGCCAATCAGTTCATGCAGACCAGCACCATGGTCGTGCCGACCGGCATGGCCCAGCATGTGCTGTTCGACCCGGCTTTGAAGAAGGGACAGGATCTCGACTTCTGCGTCCGTCTCCAGGGCGCGGGGGCCCGGTTCCGGATGATCGACCAGCCGCTGACCATCTGGCTCGACGCGACGGAGGCGGGCCGGACATCCTATGTGAAGGGCTATGAAACCTCGCTCGACTGGCTCGACCGTTGCGGCCACATGCTCACCAACCGGGCGCGGCGGGGCTATCGCGCAACCGTGCTGGCCTATCATATGGCGCCGATCAGGCCGGTGGTGGCGATCAAGGATCTGGCGGTGGGCATGGTGGCGGGCGGCGTCCCTCCCCGCGTGATCGCCCGGCAGGTGCTGCGATCCTATCTGCCCAAGCCGCTCTACCGATCGCTGGTCAACGGCTTCGTCCTGCGCTTCGGCAAGGCCGAGGCCGCCACAAGTGGAGCCGGTTCGTGATGACCGCCTGGCAACCTCCGTCCAGCCTGAAAGCTGCCACCGCCGCGCCGCTGTTTTCCGTGGTGATCCCCACCTATCAGCGGCGCGACGCGGCGGTGGCCGCCGTCATGTCCGCCCTTGAACAGACGGTCGCGATCATCGAGGTGATCGTGGTCGTGGACGGATCGACGGACGGGACGGAAGTTGCCCTGGGCGCGATCAACGATCCGCGTCTCAAGGTCATCGTGCAGGAAAATCGTGGTGCGGCGGCCGCGAGGAACAAGGGCATCGACCATGCCCGCGGACGCTATATCGCCTTTCTCGACTGCGACGACCGGTTCCTGCCGCACCATCTTGCCGACCTGCTGCCCCTGTTGCAGGAGAGCGAGGATGTCGTCGCCTATGGCCAGGTGCTGGCCGACCGTGGCGAAGGACGCAATTTCCTCAAGCCGCCGCGCGCCATCGCCCATGGCGAAACCATGGACCGCTATCTGATGTGCGATCGCGGCTTCATCCAGACCAGCAGCATGGCCCTCAGCCGGACGCTGGCGGAGAAGGTGCGCTATCGCGAGGATGTGAAATTCGGTGACGATACCGACTTCGCCCTGCGCCTGTCGCTGGCCGGGGCGCGCTTCCTGATGACGGAACGGCCCGGCACCATATGGGCCGACCGCGATGCCGACGACCGGCTTTCGCAGGTGCGCGGCAGCATCGGCAGCCTGATCTGGCTGCGGGACCTGCGCCCCCATATCAGCCCGCGCGCCTTTTCCGCCTATATGGGCTGGCACGCCGCGAAAAGCATCTGGCCGACCAGCAGGCGGCAGGCGATGCGCTACTATCTGGGCGCCGTCTGCCGGGGCGCCTTCGGCCCCCGGCTGGCGGCGACCGTGCTGTTGCAGATCGTGATGCCCGATCCGGTCTATCGCCGCATTTCCGACCGATGGATCGACCTGTCCCACATGCTCGCCGGCAAGGGGCAGAGGCTGTGAGGCGGCGTGAATTCCTGGCGGGCGCGGCGGCGCTTTCCGCCTGCTCCCCCATCCAGCCGAGCGCCGCGCAGGTCGGCGGCACGGCAGGGCTTGCCGCCCATGCCCGCAAGTCGGGCCGCTATTTCGGCGCGGCGATCAAGTCGCGCCAGTTGCGCGAAGACCCCGATTTCACGGCTGCCGTCGCCCGGGAGTGCGACATGGTCGTCCAGGAATATGAACTGAAGCGCGGCACGACCGAGCCGAAACCCGGCAAATATGATTTCAGCGGCGCCGACCAGATCATCGCCTTCGCACAGCAGCATGGCATGCGCACGAGGGGGCATGCGCTGGTCTGGTACGCCGCGCAACCGCCCTGGCTGGAACCGGCGTTGAAGGCCGCCGGCCGTGCCGAACGCGAAACGCTGATGACCAGTTATATCGACACCGCCATGCGCCGTTACGCAGGCAAAATCCGCGAATGGGACGTCGTCAACGAAGCCATCGAGCCCAATGACGGCCGCGCCGACGGCATGCGCGCCAAAAGCATATGGATGGATGCGCTGGGCGAGGATTATATAGACATCGCCTTCCACCACGCGCGGGAAGTCGATCCCCGGCCCATGCGGTTCCTGACCGATTTCGGGATAGAACATGACTCCCCCCGCTGCGAGCGCCGCCGCACTGCTCTGCTGAAGCTGCTCGACCGGTTGATGGCGCGCAACGTGCCGGTGGACGCGGTCGGCATACAAGGGCATCTGAAGCCCTATAGGGAAGGTTTCGACCAGGCCCTGTTCGCGCGCTTTCTGGAACAGCTCAGCGGCTATGGGCTGGCCCTCTCCATCACGGAATTCGACGTCGCGGACCGGGGTGGGCCACCCAATCCGGACAAGCGGGACAAGGAGGTCGCCTCCGTCGCCAAGGCCTTTCTGGACGTGGCGCTGGACAATCCGGCGATGCGGTCGGTGCTCTGCTGGGGGCTGTCGGACCGCTATAGCTGGCTGTCCAGTTTCAAGGATTACAAGTGGCCCGACGGCCAGTTGTCGCGCGGCCTGCCGCTGGACGGCGGGATGCGCCGCAAGCCGTTGTGGGACGCCATAGCCGCCGCCTTCGACGCGGCCCCCGCAATGAGGAGCGCAGGCGCATGAGAATTTCCTCGCTGACCGGCCTTCGCGGCGTGGCGGCGGTGTCGGTGCTGCTGTACCACATCCCGCACAATCCGGCGTTCGAGGCGTTTCGCCTGCCGCTTTTTTCCCGCGCCTATCTGGCGGTCGACCTGTTCTTCATCCTGAGCGGCTTCGTCATCTCCTTCGGCTATCACGACCGGGTGGTGAACCATCTGGGACGGGCAAGCTATGTCGACTTCCTCATCAACCGCATGGCGCGCGTATGGCCGCTGCACCTGATCGTGACGCTGGTGTTCATGGCGCGCATCGTCCTGAACATCTCCGGCAGCCAGGCGATCGCGCTCGATGCGCCGAACATCCTCACCAACCTGCTGATGGTGCAGAGCTGGGGTTGGGGAACGGAGCCGATCGCGGGCAACAGCTGGTCCGTCAGCACGGAGGTCGCGGCCTATCTCATCTACCCGCTGATCGCCATCATCGCCTTCTCGCGATGGGCGTGGGTGCAGGGATTGCTGTGCGTCGGAATATTGGGCCTGGTGGCGCTGTCGGGCCGGGGTTCCAGCGGTCCGCTGGACGTCAATGACAGCGACAGCGTGCTGACGCTGCTGCGCTGCCTCGCCGGTTTCTCGCTGGGCGTTCTCAGCTATCGCTGCGCAGAGAAGGCGTGGTGCCGGCGGCTCATCGACCGGACGGGCGCATTCGCCATGATCTGCGCGCTCATCGCGCTCGCCCTGCTGCTGCCTGGAAAGGCCGATCTGCTGGTGGTCTGCCTGATGCCGGCGCTGGTGCTGAGCTGCTATTATAATGGCGCCGCGGCGCGGGCGGTGATGGCCAATCCGGTCAGCTTCCATCTGGGCCTGATCAGCTATTCCATCTATCTCTGGCATCCGCTGGTGCGCGACGTGTTCGCCCGCGGCATGAGCGTGGCGCACAGGCATGGGATCACCGGCTTCGACGGACTGATCGTCCTCGCCATGCTGGTGGCGACCTGGCTGCTCTGCTGGGCGAGCTATGCGCTGGTGGAGGTGCGCGGGCATCGCTTCATCAAATGGCTCCAGCGCGGCGGACGGAGCCGCAAGCCCGTGGTCGAGGCGGCCGCCTGATGCCCGCGGTCTGGATCGCCATTCCCACCTTCCGCCGGCCCGAACAGCTCCGCCATTTGTTGGAGACCCTGCCCGGCGTGACCGACCGCCATGACGTGATGGTGCTGGTGGCGGACAATGATCCGGTCCGGCAGGAGGGGGCAGCCGTGGTCCGGTCCCTGCTGGCGGAGGGATATGGCCTGCCCGTGACGCTGCTGACGGTGGCGCAGCCGGGGCTCTGCGCAGTTCGCAATGCCATCGCCGCCGCCGCTCTGGACGACCCGGCGATGCGTTTCCTGGCGATGATCGACGATGATGAGTGGCCGCAACCCGGCTGGCTGGACGCGCTGCTGATCTGTCAGGCGCAGGTGGGCGCGGATGTCGTTGCGGGGCCGGTGGACAGTTGCTTCGTGGGGCAGCCGCCGCGATGGGCGCGCGAAACGCTGGTCTTCCGCGCGGAGGAACGCCCATGGGGGGCGACCGGCATGCTCTGGGCAAGCAACAACCTGCTGGTCGGCCGGCGCGCCTTTGCAATGATCGGCGCGCCCTTCTTCGACCCGCGCTTCAACCGCAGCGGCGGAGAGGATCTGGATTTCCTGGCCCGGCTGCATGAGGCAGGCGCCCGCTTCGGCTGGTCGCCCGATGCACGGGTCAACGAATGGGTGCCGGCGGAGCGGGCGCGCCTTTCATGGGTGCTGAAACGCATGTGGCGCATCGGCTGCACCGAAACCATGGCGCGGCGCAAGGCCCTGCCCGGCCGCATCGGCGCCGCGAAGCTGCTGGCCCGGTCGATTGCGATGTTGGGACTGCGGACCGCGGGACTGGCGGCCCTGTTGCTGCCCGGCGCGCGTCGGGTGGACATCGCCGGACAGTGGGTCAAGAGCTGGGCGCGCCTCTATGCCCTGGCAGGAGGCGCGCGCAGCTATTACGGGGCGAGCCATTATGGCGCGCTGTAGATTTTGAAGCTCTTGACGACCATGTCGCCCGACCCGTCATCATAAGCGCCATCGGTCTTCACCGCGACGTCCATGATGGGGTAAAAGCGGAAGCCCCGGAAGGGATTGACCGACTGATAGGTTTCCACCCCATCCACGAACCAGGTGATGTAATCGCGCTGGATGTCCACGGCGAAACGATGAAAGCCCTGGGAATAGCCGCTGAGGCCATAGGCCTGCTGCGTCTGGATCGTGACGCCCCGCTGATCGTAACGGGTGCCGTTGGCCCCGATATGCAGGGTATGGGCGACATGGCGGTCGAAATCCCAATAGCTTTGATAGCCGAACCCTTCATAAATATCGATCTCGGGCGGCCAGCCGCTGGTCGACACCAGCCAGAAGGCAGGCCATGACCCGCGCCGGCTGGGCATTTTGGCTTCCCATTCATATTGGCCATAGCCGATCTGCGTCGCCAGGAAATTGCGCCCGTCGAGCACCGACGACCCATAATACCATGTCTGGCCGCCATAGCTGATCGGCGTCTTCAGCTTTTGCGTATGCAGGACTAGTCCGTTCGTCCCCCAATAGACCGGCCCTTCGATGCCGGGGAAAATGCTGGAATCGAGATAGAGGCCGGTTTCCCCATTGGCGATCTGCGTCCGGCCATGGGCAAGCGAAGTCGCCCACCGGTCCCAACCGCCATCGGGGGACCGCCTATGCGTGTCCTTGAGCAGTTCGAACTGAAGCGTGCCGGTCGCCGCGAAGCTGCGCGGCTCGCGAAACATACCCGTCGCCCTGGCGGTTGCGATGGCCGTGCTGCTGGCCATGATCGTCGCGGTCGATTGACCCTGAAGGCCGCCCCAGGGCGCCTCCCGCAGCTTGACCTGGAACTGCTGGCCTTCCGTGGCGCCGATGATCGGCACCGCGACGGTCTGCACCAACGGATCGCCGGGGCGGAAGATCACCACCGTGTCCACCGTCTGGTAATTATAGCCTGACAGTGCGCGATAGGTGCCCGATCCGTTGACCGTGATGATCCGCGCGATCACCGTATTGGGCGTCGGCCGATCCAGCGTCACCGGCACATAGGCCACGCTGCTGCCCGGACGAAAGCTCGCATTGCCCAGCGACAGCGTCGCCTTTGCCGGCAGCTTCGTCCCATTGGCGAAGTCGAAATCGGAAAAATCAGAGACAATGTTCATCGTCGTGGAACCGCTGATCGTCGACGACGTTATCGTTGTGGAGTTCGTGGCGGAAAGAAGCTGCGAACTGGTGCTGGTTGCAGTCGACGTCATATTCGA
Source organism: Sphingobium sp. PNB (assembly GCF_019873065.1). Lineage (NCBI taxonomy): Bacteria > Pseudomonadati > Pseudomonadota > Alphaproteobacteria > Sphingomonadales > Sphingobiaceae > Sphingobium > Sphingobium sp. PNB. The sequence continues at coordinate 12,315 of NZ_JAINEZ010000053.1, read as the reverse complement.
TGTCGACCCCCCAGTCATGATCGTAGCGGCTCCCGCTGCGAAAATACAAAGCATTCCGGCTCCAAAAATGGAGCCAGTCATTTTGACAGGCATGGTTGCGACCCCCGCAGTTATCCCCGATAGGGTCTCCCAAGAAGGTTAACAAAAACTTCGGGTCAACGACGACTCGTCGTATCCTTTCGGAATTTGCGACGAGTTGTTGGTGGACATGCCGAAAACTGGCTGAACCTGGCCATGTTTTCAGAATCGATATGACCCGGGATTTCCACGCCGAAAATGAAAAGCGCTCCCGACACAAGGCCGGGAGCGCGCCTGTTACAGCCCTTCCCGCGAGGGAAGGGATTTCGGTCGCGGCTTATTCCGCCGCCTGAACCAACTCTTCTATTTCGGGCGTGGCGCCGCGGCCGACGCTGACATAGACGAAGCCGGCCGCCTCGGCATCGGCCGGACGATAGATGTTGCGCAGGTCGACCAGACCGTCGCCGCTCATGATGCCCTTGAGGCGCGGCAGATCGAGCGCCCGCAGCGCATCCCATTCCGTGACGATGACGACCGCCGCAGCCCCCTGCGCCGCGACATAGGGATTATCGCAGAATTCGACATTGGCCATCATCGTGCGGGCGGCATCCATCCCCTCCGGATCATAGGCCCGCACCTGCGCGCCTCCGTCCTGCAGGGCCTGGATGATGGCGATCGACGGTGCATCGCGCATGTCGTCGGTATTGGGCTTGAAGGTCAGGCCCAGCACGGCGATGGTCTTGCCGCGCACCGACCCGTTGCAGACCGCGACCACCTTCCGCGCCATGGCCCGCTTGCGGCTTTCGTTGATCGCCACGGTCGTTTCGATCAGGCGGATCGGCGCGCCGGCGTCTTCTGCCGTCTTGACCAGCGCCAGCGTATCCTTCGGGAAGCAGGAGCCGCCATAGCCCGGTCCGGCATGAAGGAATTTCGAACCGATCCGGTTATCGAGACCGATGCCGCGCGCCACCTGCTGGACGTCCGCGCCGACATTCTCGCACAGTTCGGCAATTTCGTTGATATAGGTGATCTTCATCGCCAGGAAGGCGTTGGCGGCATATTTGATGAGTTCGCTTGTCCGGCGGCCGGTGAACTGGATCGGCGCCTGGTTGAGGTAGAGGGGGCGATAGACCTCCTCCATCACCGGGCGGGCGCGCTCATCCTCTATGCCGACGACGATGCGGTCAGGACGCTTGAAATCCTGGATCGCCGCACCCTCGCGGAGGAATTCGGGGTTGGAGGCGACGGCGAACTGCGCATCGGGATTGGTTTCGCGGACAATGCGGTCGACCTCGTCCCCCGTACCGACCGGAACGGTGGACTTGGTGACGATGACGGTGAACCCGCTCAGATTGGAAGCGATCTCCTGCGCGGCGGCATAGACATAGCTGAGGTCCGCATGCCCATCGCCTCGCCGCGCGGGGGTGCCGACGGCGATGAACACCACATCGGCCTGGCTAACCGATCCGGCAAGATCGGTGGTGAACGTCAGGCGACCCGCCTTCACATTGCGCGCGATCAGATCGGCAAGACCCGGCTCGTAGATCGGAACGCCGCCGCCCTGCAACAACTCGATCTTGCGCGCGTCCTTGTCCACGCAGATGACATCATGGCCGAAATCCGCGAGACACGCGCCGGATACCAGGCCGACATAGCCCGAGCCGGTCATAACGATCCGCATCACTATTCTCCTTCTTCAAACGGCTTTCGACCGACGGCCAACCGATCATGAAAGGACGCAGGAATCCATTCCGGGAAACCCCGGATGCACGGACCCTCATCCCTCATCATGGGTTGGGCGCCAGGCGACCGAGCCCGATGCCCAATTGGCCGGAACCAGCCGGCGATTGACGCAGCGCAGCATACCGTCCTGCGCGGGCTGGATGCAACGCAGCCTGCCGCTCTTCCCACACATATGGGCGCGGATCAGGCGCTTAGCCCATGGAAAAGGGCGGGAGCATCGCTGCTCCCGCCCCTCGCCCTCGCCCTGAGGAACCGGTCAGAATTTGACGCGCACGCCGGCCGTGAAGGCGCGGCCGACAATGTCGTACACCGCGATATTGGTCGGCGGGTTGACGCCCGGCACGGTGCCGGGAATCAGCGGCGGCTTCTTGTCGAACAGGTTGTTGACCGTCGCGAAGAATTCGAAATTGCCGCCATCGCCATGCGGAATGGTGTAGCGCATCGTCAGGTCGGTGTACCAGACCGGCTTCACCTTGGGATTGACGAACTGGATCGGCGTCGCGCCGCCCGGAATATCGAGCCGCATCTTGCCGATATATTGTTCGCCGATGGTGAGGCCGAAGGGGCCATTGGTATAGTCCACCGTCAGGTTGCCGCGCCAGCGCGGAAAACCCTGGGGGTTGCTGGTGACGACGCTGACGCCCGCATAATGGGCGATCGGCGCGCCCGCATATTGCTGGGCATCGAACTTGTCGAGATAGTTGAGGTAGAGCCGCAGGCCCAGCCCGCCATTGCCGACCGCCGTGCGATAGGTGAAGTCGAAATCGACGCCCGCCGTCTTCAGGAAGGCGATGTTCGCAGGGGTCAGACGAATCAGCGACGGGAAGCTGGTCGGGCTCGCGCGCTCGATCAGATTGCATTCCGCAACGCCCGATCCGCCGGCATTGAGGCAGTTGGTCAGGATCTGCTGCGCCGACAGGGAGTCGATCAGCTTGTCGACCTTGATGTTGTAATAGTCGATCGAGGCCGAGAAACCGCGCAGGAAGCTGGGCGAGAACACTGCGCCGAAGGTGTAGGTGTCCGCCACTTCCGGCTTCAGATTGGGATTGCCCGACGTCACCGTGTTGGCATTGACGTTCTGGCCGCTGCCATAGCTCCCGTCCGCACTCCTGACGTCATTGACGATGCCGATGCCGCTCTGCGCGCCGGCATAAAGTTCGAACAGATTGGGCGCGCGGATGTCATGCGAATAGGTGCCGCGCAGCAGCAGGTCGTCCACCGGCTTCCAGGTGCCGCCCACCTTCCAGGTCTTGACCGTGCCGGAGGTGGAGTAATCGGTCACACGGATCGCGCCGTTCACGCTCAATTCGCGGAAGAAGGGCGTGTCCTTCAGGATCGGCACCGCAAGTTCGGCATAGGCCTCCTTGACGTTCAGCTTGCCCGCTGCCGATCCGACATTGGTCAGCCAGTAGAAGAGCGTGTTGATCGAGCCGGTAGGATAGGGAACCGTCGCCGATTCCGCCCGAGGGACGCCGCGCAAGCCGGCGAAATAGGCTTCCCGCTCCGCATCCGTGTCCAGCAGCGACGGATCGGCATTGCTGGTGAGGCGCAGGGACTGGCGCCGATATTCCACGCCCACCGCGATGTCGACCGGGCCTGCCGGCAGTTCGAACAGGCTGCCGCTGATATTGGCGGCGATCGCATCCTGCTTGAAGCGCGCCCGATAGCTGGAGGTGCCGGTCGCATAGGCATAGCCCTCCGGCGTCGATTTCGAGGGATCGCCATGCATCACGTCGATCGGCTTGCACCCGGCATATTGGCTGGCATAGGTCGGGTTCAGCAGCACGCGGCAGGTGACCTGCCCGGTCGAGGGATCGCGCACGGCGTCGAGCGCGGCATAGAGCTTCTGGTTGTCGTACAGCCCCACATTGTCCATCGAATGCTTCGAATCGCCGTGGCTGTAGGTCACCTGCCAGTTGAAGTCGTCGAACTTGCCCGCAAGGCCGGTCGTCGCCGTCCAATAATCGGTCTTTTCATAGGCGATCGGCTTGGGCTGGCCTGCATCCTGCTGACCGACGACATAATAATCGTTCGCGCCTGTCAGCGCGCCGTCGAGCGCAGTGGAGAGATAGGGATTGCCCTTGTAGATGCGCGCCGATTGCGTCGCCGGAATCAACGAATTGCCCTGTGTGAAATAATGATATTTGCTGCGGGCGTAGAGCCCCTGGACGAAGAAATTGATGTCGTCCGTCAGGTCGTAGCTGACCCGGCCGAAACCGTTATAGTTGGTGAGCGGCGAGATCGCATTGGTGTCGTCGGGAATCTTGTAGCCGTCGCCGCCCTGCTGGAAGCCGGTGGTACCGACCACGGTCCCCAGGTTGAACGGGCGGGTGGAGCCGTCATTGTTGATGACCCGTCCGACGAATGGATTGCCGGCCACGCTCGACCCGACGATACGGCCGTTGGCGGCCAGGGCGGAGATGCGGATGTCCGGCGCAACCACATAGGGATTGGCAACCGTGCCCGGCGCCGCCGTGCAGGTGCGCGACTGGCCGTTGGCGGAAAGAGCGCAGGTGGATGTCACGCTGCCGACGAAATTATAGCCCTGCGTCGCGAAGTCGCGGTCCTGCCGCAACATGCCGTCGCTGTTGGAATATTCCGCGCTCAGCAGGACATGGCCGCGGCCGCCGGCGAAATCCGCGCCGAATGCGCCGCCCAGCCGCTGGTTGCCGTTATTGCCGCGCTGGTCCACGCCGGCCTGGGCCACGCCCTTGAAGCCCGTGAACTTCTTGTCGAGGATGAAGTTGACGACGCCCGCAACCGCATCGGAACCCCATTGGGCCGAAGCGCCCCCCGTCACCACGTCGACGCGCTGCATCAGCAGTTGCGGCAGGACGTTGGTATCGATGGTGCCGACATATTCGGTGGGCGAAACCCGCATCCCGTCGAACAGGATCAGCGTACGCAACGGCCCCTTCGGATTGTTGCTGGGCGTGCCGAGGCCGCGCAGGTTCAGAACATTGCCGTGGATCGGCAGGTTGGAGAAATTATTCGCCGACTTGGACGGGCTCAGCGAATTGTTGAACTGGGGCAGCTTGTTGAGCGCGTCGGCCACGCCCGAGGGCGTCGTCTTGGCCAGTTCCTCCGTCGATGCGACCGTCACCGGAGTCGGCGCGGTATAACCGTCGCGCACGATGCGCGACCCCGTCACGACGATGTCGGCATTGCTCGCCGGCGCCGCGGCCTGGGGCACGGCATCTTCCTGCGCGGGCGCCGCCGCGGCCATTTCCTGCGCCCAGGCGGGCACTGCCATTGCGATGATGCTGGCGCCGACGGCCAGCGACGATATGAACAGCCTGTCCTTCGTCATCTTTCCTTTTCCTCTCCCTGCACGATCTTTGTCCGGCAACGTCTCCGGGCGCGATCATTATTATCCCCGTGTGCACTTTTATAGTTATCCCAGCCAACGCCGATGTCAATAAATTTTGCACCAGTGGGAAAAGTTAATTGCAGATATTCCTCACTCCCCTTCACCGGAATCCCCCGGCATAATTTCCCCGCGCTGCCCCGGCGGTCCGATGTTTCCTGCACATGCCACGAACATATATTGACCCACTGTGCAGAAATGTGTGTTATAATGGCTGGAGCGGCAGTGCGCCGGCAGACCTTGCCGGGCGCTACAGGGCCGAGAGATAGGGAGAGTGGCCTTGCCGCACGATCGTCAGTCAGACAGCGCCATTTGCGCCGGGGCAATGCAACCATGACGCAGATTTCCGCGACGATGGCGTCATCGTCAGGATCAGGCGGCGCGCACGGAGATGTCGAAGCCAACATCGCCTCACCTCTCCCCGAACAGGCCGCCTATCCTTCGCCCCTGATGGGCTGGCTGACCGTGGCGATCCTGTTCCTGCTGTACATATTATCACTGACCGACCGAAACATCATGGCCCTCATGGTCGGGCCGATCAAAAAGGATCTGGGCCTGTCGGACCTCCAGATCAGCCTGTTGCAAGGACCGGCCTTCGCCATTCTCTTCTGCCTGTGCGCGATTCCGCTGGGCATGGCGCTGGACCGCTTCAGCCGCCGAGTCGTCCTTTATCTGTCGGTGACGGTGTGGAGCATCGCGGCGGCGAGTTGCGGCCTTGCCGGCAGCTTCGCGGCGCTCGCCATGGCACGGGCAGGCGTCGGCGCGGGCGAGTCGGGCTTCGGCACCGGCAGCTATTCGGTGGTCGGGGACAGCTTCCCGCCGCACAAGGTTTCGCTCGCCATGTCCGTCTTCATCATGGGCGGGGTGATGGGCGCGGGCATCGTGTTCCTGTTCGGCGGCCCGATCGTCGCCGCCGCGATGAAGGCCGGCCCCGCCGTCTGGCCGGTTTTCGGGTTGCTGCAACCCTGGCAACAGGTGTTCATCATGACCGGCGCGCCCGGCATAGCGCTCGCCTTCCTGGTCTTCGCCTTTCGCGAACCGCCCCGGCGCAGGGCGATCAGTGCGGGCGCGGGCTATGGCGAGGCATGGGCTTTCATGCGCGAATATAAGCCGCTCTATCTGGCGACCTTTGTCGGCTTCGGCCTGGCCTATGCCGCCACCATCGGTTTCCAGCTGTGGACGCCGGTCTATCTTGCGCGGGTTCATGGCTGGGAACCGGGACGGATCGGGCCAGTCATCGGCCTCGCCCAGATCGGGGCGGCGGCGATGATCCCTCTGCATGGCTGGACAGTCGACCGGCTCTATCGCCGGGGGAGGCGCGACGCCCATCTGTTCTGGTGCCTGCTGACGGTGCTGGCCTCGGCGCCCTTCGGCATCGCCGCCTTTCTGGTCAGCAGCCCCTGGACGACCGTCGCCTGCTACTGGTGCTTCATGGCGCTGATCCTCTCCACCTCCAGCATGGGGCCTGCCACGGTGCAGGTGGTGACGCCGCAATATCTGCGCGGGCGCGTGTCGGCGCTCTATGTGCTGGCGTCCGGCCTGATCGCCATGGCGGGCGGGCCTGCCTTCATCGGCCTTGTCACCGACAAGCTGCTGGGCGACGAGATGAAGGTCGGCCTGTCGCTCGTCATCAGCGTGTTCTGCGTGCTGCTGCCCGCCGCGCTTCTTTTCGCCTTCGGTCGCGCCTCGATGCGGCGCGCCCATGAAGCCATTGCTTGAGGATGATCCGATGATCGAGACACGCCGCCCCGCCTTCATCGACGGCAAGCCCAAAAAGCTGCTGATCGACGGCAAGCCTGTCGACGCCCTGTCCGGCGAGACGTTCCAGAGTTTCAGCCCATCGACCGGCGAACTGGTGGCCGAACTGGCGCTGGCGGGCGCGGAAGATGTGGACCGCGCCGTCCGCGCCGCCCGCGCCGCCTTTGAAGGGCCATGGAGCCGCTTCAAACCGGCCGAACGTCAGGCAGTCCTGCTGAAGCTGGCCGATCTGGTGGATGCGGAGTTCGACGATCTCGCCTTGCTCGACTGCATCGAAATGGGCCGCCCGATCACGGCTGCTCGTGGATTGCGGGGCATGCTGCAACGTTCGCTGCGCCATTTTGCGGGCGCTGCAACAGCGATCCATGGGGAGACGCTGTCCAACAGCTTCCCGGTGGACCTGCTGTCCTACACGCTGCGCGAGCCGGTGGGCGTGGTGGGTGCGATCATCCCATGGAACGGCCCGCTGTTCAGCGCGGCGTGGAAGGTCGGGCCTGTACTCGCGACCGGCTGCACCATCGTCCTGAAACCCGCAGAAGATGCATCGCTCAGCCCGCTCCGCTTCGGGGAACTGTGCCTGGAGGCGGGCGTGCCGCCGGGCGTTGTCAATGTGGTGACCGGCGCGGGCGAAACCGGAGGCGCCCTGTCCGCGCATCCCGATGTGGACAAGATCGCCTTCACCGGCTCCTGCGAGACCGGCCAGAGGATCATCGCCGCTTCCGCCGGGACTGTGAAGAAGGTGACGATGGAACTGGGCGGCAAGTCGCCCAACATCATCTTCGCCGATGCCGATCTCGACATGGCTACGCCAGCAGCGGCGATGGGGGTATTCAACAATTCGGGTCAGGTCTGCGCGGCCGGCACGCGACTGTTCGTGGAACGTCCTGTCTATGAGGAGATGGTCCAGCGCATCGCCGCCTTCGCGAAGGCCCTGAAGATCGGCCCCAGCCTCGACACCGACACCCAGATCGGTCCGCTGGTGTCGGCCAGGCAATATGCCCGCGTCTCCTCCTATCTCGAACTGGGGCCGACGGAAGGCGCGCGGCTCGTGACGGGCGGCGAGCGCGTGACGGGCGGCGCCTTCGACAAGGGCCATTGGGTCGCGCCCACCATCTTTGCCGATGTGAAGGATGAGATGCGGATCGCGCGGGAGGAGATTTTCGGCCCCGTCTCCTGCATCATGCCGTTCGACGATTTCGACGAGGTGATCGCTCGCGCCAATGCGACGCGCTTCGGCCTGGCGGGCGGCGTGTGGACGAAGGACATCGGCAAGGCCATGACGGCGGTGAAGCGCATCCGGGCGGGGTCGATCTGGGTCAACCATTATTTCGCGATGGACCCGTCCGTCCCCTTTGGCGGCTACAAGATGAGCGGTTTCGGACGGGAGGGCGGCGCCGAACATATCGACGCCTATTTGCAGACCAAGGGCGTGTGGATCAGGACATAAGCTGGAGCCCGTTCCTGCTCCCGCGAAGGCATTGGAGCGAGATGGGGGGGGCTCGCGGCAGCCCAGTCCTGCCGCCGGAACCGCCCCCTGCCTCAGCAGGAGCGCCCCCTTCCCTGCCTCCGGTTCACTTGCCGATTTCCAGCGCCCTTTCCGGGCAGGATTTCGCGCCCTTCCAGGCAAGCTTCTCATCCGCCTCCGCCACGTCGATGTCGCCGGGCTTGATATAGCCCTCATCGTCCAGTTCGAAGATATTCGGCGCCATGGCCCAACAACGCGCATGGCCCTGGCATTTGTCATTGTGCACGATGATTTTCATGGAAAGTCCCTCCTCAGGACCAGTCGAGGACCAGATTTTCGATGCCGAACACATGCCCGCCGAAAGTGACCGGCGCCGTGCCTTGCTTGATGCGGAAGGGCGGAATGCGCTTCAGCCATTCCTCCAGCCCGACCACGATCTCCCGCCGGGCGAGATGCGATCCCAGGCAGCGGTGCGGGCCATAGGCGAAGGCGGTGTGGCGATTATCCTCCCGCGCAAGATCGATCCTTTCGGGATGCGGGAATTCCAGCGGGTCGCGATTGGCGATCATCGTCGCGCAGGACACATAGTCGCCCCGGCGGATCGGCGCGCCTTCGAAATCGATGTCCCGGGTCGCCACGCGGATCATCTGCACGGTGGGATAGGCGCGCAGCAGTTCCTCCGCCGCCAGCACGATCCGGGACGGATCGCTACGCAGCAATTGCTGGTCGTCCATATGCCGCGCCAGATAGTTGAGGTCGAAGCCTATGGCGGCTGCCACCGTATCCAGCCCTGCGATGAACAGCAGCACGCCGGTACCGCGAATTTCCATGTCGGTCAGCGGCCGGTCATCGATCTTCGACTGCACCAGGAAGGACATGAAGTCATCGACCGGCCGCCTGCGCCGTTCGGCGGACAATTCGTCGATGAAGCCGATGATGGTCCGCGCGGCGGCGGGACGCTGCACATTGTCGCCATGCAGCAGTTCGTTCGCCCAGCGGACGAATTCATCCAGCCGGTCGTCGGACAGCCCAAGGAAGCGCAGGAAGATGTTCACCGCGAAGGGAAAGGCGAAATCCTCCATGACATGGCAACTGGTGCCCGCCGCCGCGATCCTGTCGATCAGGAAGATCGCCCGTTCCCGCACGGCGCTTTCCAGCGCCATCACCCGCTTGGGCGAGAGCAGCGGGTTGAGCAGCGAGCGGAACTTGCCATGGTCCGGCGGGTCCAGTTCCAGCGGGATCATCGGCCAGCTTTCCCCCAGGGCGGAGGCGAAGATGCTGCGATGGCTGGAGAAGGTTTCCGGGTCCTGCAACACCTTCCGCTGATCCTGCGCGCGGGTGATGACCCATGTGCCACGCCCGTCGCGGGTGTTGACCGGCGAATAGAAGATGCGCGGACCCTGATGCACGACGGCGGCGGCCGCCTGCGGATCGCCATTGGGCGTCGGCTGCATGCCGGGCGAGGAAAACAGGCTGAAATCGCCGACCATATCGGGCGGAACATGCGCCGGAATGGGTCGGGCCGCGAAGGTCTCCATATGCGCGCTCTCCTATGTACGAGCCGCCCGCCGCCGAATCGCAAGGCTGCGGCTGATCTTATCAATTTTGCATTTGAGTATAGTTTATGACCTGTGACAAAGCTGTCAACCATCACGGTCATGATCGATGAAGATGCGACTAATTTTACCCACCTGTGCAATTTATACCTAGCCAGCGGTGCAGAATTGGCATAAGGATTCGGTCATGGAGGCGGGATGCTCCATCGGAAGGCCGCGTGGCTTTTGCGGGAAACAGGGACAGGGTGCATGGCCGAGTGGGATGGAATGGAAGCGCAGTCGTTCCGGCAGGAAGCGCGCGCATGGCTGCGGGCGAATTTCCCGCCTTCGCTGACCAATGCTCCATCCATTCACTTCGTCAGTGACCGGCATGCGGCGGAATCCAATGCCGACTGGTGCCTGTGGCGCGAACGCATGGCGGAAAAGCGGTGGGGCGTGCCCACCTGGGAACCGCGCTATGGCGGCGCCGGCCTTAGCGAGGCGCAGGCCAAGATCATCGGGCAGGAACTGGCTGCGATCGGCGGTTTCAATCCGATCCGCAGCTACGGCACGATGATGCTGGGCCCGACGTTGCTGGAATATGGCAGCGAGGAACAGAAGCTGGAGCACCTGCCCTTCATCGCCACCAATGAACGGCGCTGGTGCCAGGGATTTTCGGAACCGGGCGCAGGGTCCGACCTTGCTTCGCTCCAGACCAAATGCATCGACATGGGCGATCATTGGCTGGTCAACGGGCAGAAGATCTGGACATCGGGCGCCGACCAGGCCGACTGGTGCTTCGCCCTCGTCCGCACCGACACCAGCCGAAAGCAGGGCGGCATCAGCTTCCTGCTGATCGACATGAAATCGGAGGGGATCGAAACCCGCCCTATCGTCCTCATCAGCGGATCGACCCATTTCTGCGAAGTCTTCTTCAACGATGTGAAAGTGCCCAAGGGCAATCTGGTTGGCGAAGTCAATCAGGGCTGGGCCATCGCCAAGCGCCTGCTCCAGTTCGAACGCAACAGCCTGTCGGATGTGAAGGCGGAGATTACGCCGCTGGCACCGCTGGCTCATGAATATTGCGGCACGGACAGCATGGGACGGATCGACAATCCCGACCTCAGGGTGCGCATGGTCCGCAACGCCATGCGGCACGAAGCCTATCTGGCGACGGTTGCGCGCCTGACGCGGGAGGCGAAAAGCGGCGGCCCCAGCAATGGGGTCTCGGCCCTCAAGAATCTCTGGTCCGGGATCATCCAGGAAAGGGCCGAACTGCTGGTCGAGCTGATGGGCGCGAACGGACTCGGCTGGTCGGGCGAACATTATACCGACGCGGAACGGGAAGCGACGCGGGCCTGGCTGCATAGCAAGGCCTTCTCGATCTACGGCGGCAGTTATGAAGTCCAGAACAACATCACGGCGAAGCGCACGCTGGATCTGCCGGCCTGACAAAAGAGACGAATAAGGATGGGATCGGGAGGATGCTGAACGAAGAACAGCAGATGCTGAGGGACATGGCGGCGGAATGGGTGCGTGATCGCCTGCCCGTGACGGCGCTGCGGTCGCTCTATGGCCATGATGGTGGCGGCCGGCCGGATGCGGAGGGTTTCGATCCGGCGGCCTGGACGGAAATGGCCCAGATGGGCTGGACGGGCATTTTGGTGCCGGAGGCGCAGGGCGGCTCCGATTTCGGCTGTCGCAGCATGGGACTGGTGCTGGAGGAACTGGGTCGGACATTAGGCGCTTCGCCGCTGCTGAGTTCGGCGCTGGTGGCGGCATCGGCGCTGCGGCTGGGCGGGACGGAGGCGCAACAGGCGCGCTGGCTGCCGGGCATTGCCGACGGATCGGCCATAGGCACGCTCGCGGCGGAGGAAGGGTCGCAGCATGAGCGCGAGAAGATCGCGCTCGCCGCCATGGCGGTGGGCGACGGGTGGGTGCTGAACGGCATCAAGCGGCCCGTGCAGGATGGCATGGCGGCGACCTTCGCCATCGTCGCGGCGCGCACCCATGGCCTCCCTGGCGACAGGGACGGGATCACCCTGTTCCTGGTGGAAAGCGATACGCCCGGCCTCTCGCGGGAAGCGCTGGACCAGATCGACGCGCGGCGGCCCGCTCTCTTCAGCTTCGACAATGTGACGGTGAGCGCTGACGCCGTATTGGGCGAAGTGGGCAAGGGCATCGACCTGCTCGACAGTTTGTTCGACCGGGCGGCCATCGGCCTAGCGGCGGAAATGCTGGGCAATGCGTCCCAGGCCTTCGACACCACGCTCGATTATCTCAAGACGCGGGTGCAGTTCGGCGCAATCATCGGCTCCTTCCAGGCCTTGCAGCATCGCGCGGCGGAGATGTTCGGGGAACTGCAGCTCGCCCGATCGGCTGTGGAGGCGGCGCTGGACGCCATGGACGCGAACGATCCCGCCTGTCTC
>NZ_JAINEZ010000052.1:0-38208 GCF_019873065.1 Sphingobium sp. PNB | reverse complement strand
GACTACCGGGATAACCGCCGACACTCACGAAAAGGGGGTCAATGTTGGGCGCCGATAAGGGGTCAACTTTGCGCGCCGGTTGACACGTAATAGAGCATAAGTTATTTTTTCCGCCGTATCGCGTTTAAATGGTTAACAAAACTGGAATCTTCGTGACTCATTTTGCAGGCGGAGAATAAGATCGGCCATCGGGTCAGTAAAAATACAGATGCAGAAGGTTAATCCGGGGCGGCGGTCGACTTGGCAAAAGGGTCCTGCCGGCGGGAGAACGTTGACTAGGGGCAATAGCTGATCCGCTGATTGCCGCAATGTCGGGAAAAGATGTCAGCTCCGTATGCACTGTGCATTCTGGGCCAGGCCTCTTGCGCGCTCCTTCCATGCCCCCATGGCGACAGGTGGGATGGACAATGGATTTCGAGCGCGATTGGGATAGCAAAGACGCCGCTGACCATCAGCAGGCCCTTCATCCGGAAGCGGCTGCTCTGGCCGCAAGGGGCAAGGCGGTCCATCCCGGCAAGATGCATCGGGCGGAGGTTGTCCGCACGGTCGAACCCAATCCCGACGGCACCGTGGTCCTGCCAGCTGGCACCGACATCAATGGGATCGAGGTTTCCGGACGCAATCTGATCGTTCACCTGCCGGACGGCACCGATCTGGTGATCCTGGACGGCGCGGTGGTCATGCCGCGCCTGGTCGTGGGCGATGTCGAAATTCCCTCGGTCAACCTGGCGGCCTTGCTGATCGGGGAGGAGCCGCAGCCCGCAGCCGGTCCGCCGCGCAGCTCCGGCGGCAATTTCACCGGCCCCGACGGCGATGTGGGCGATCCGCATGGCCTGGGCGACCTGCTGCCGCCGACGGAATTGCTGTTTACCCAGCCCGAGGAGCGCGAGATACTGCCTATCGCGCCCAATGAGGAGCCGGAAGTCACCATCATCACCCCCGATCAACCCGCTGGCGCGACTGCCGCGACCGCGGGTGTGAGCGAGGCTGGGCTTCCCGCGCGCGGCAACGAGCCGGCCGGTTCGGCTGCGGCAGGGGATGGCGAGCGCACCACGGGCATCATCGCGATCACCGCCAGCGACGGCCTGGCGGGCGTCACCATCAACGGCGTCGCGATCACGGCGGTCGGGCAGACGGTCACGACTCCGCTCGGCGTGCTGACGATCACCTCCATCGCGGACGGTGCGATCGGCTACAGCTATGTGCTGGGCGACAATGTGGTCGGTACGCCGCCCGCCGAAGTCTTCACCGTAGTCGTAACCGACAGCGACGGCGACCAGGCGAGCGCCACGCTCACCATCTCGATCGCGGACGATGCGCCGACCGCCGTCAACGATGCCGACAGCGTGACCGAAGACGGCCCGCTGGTCGCGGACGGCAATGTCCTGACCGGCAGCGGCGGCAGCGACGCGAACGCCACCGATGGCGTTGCCGACATCCAGGGCGCGGATGGGGCGGTCGTGTCGACCACCGGCACCTTCCAGGGCACATATGGCACGCTGACGCTGAATGCGTCGGGCGCATACAGCTATGCGCTCGCCAACGGCAATGCGGCGGTGCAGTTCCTGGTCCCCGGCCAGACGCTGACCGACAGCTTCAGCTACACGATCACCGATGCCGATGGCGACACCTCCACGGCGACGCTGACCATCACCATCAACGGCGCGGACGACGGCATCACCATCACCGGCCTCAATGGCGCGCCGGGGATAGAGGGCGCCGAAGTCGTCCTGCTGGAAAACGACCTGGCGGACGGCAGCTCGCCCGACGCGGCGGGCCTCACCAAGACCGGCTCTTTCGGCGTCAGCGGCGCTGACGGCCTGTCGGGCGTCACGGTCGGCGGCGTGTCGGTGCTGGCCAATGGCGCCTTCGTCGCCGGGCAGGTGGTGACGACGCCGGTCGGCACGCTGACCATCACAGGCTTCACCGCGACCGCCACGCAGGGCGGCGTGCCGACGGCCGGAACCTTCACCTACAGCTTCGTATTGACCGACAACAGCCTGGGCCATGGCGCGGCGGGCGCGGACAGCATCCTGCAGAGCTTCGCCGTCGTCGCCACCGACCGCAACGGGTCGACCGCCAATGCGACGGTCGACGTGCAGATCGTCGACGACGTGCCGACCGCCAACAATGATGTCGATGGCGTCGCCGCCGGCACCTATGGCCCGGAAACCGGCAATGTCATCACCGGGGCGGGCACCGTCTCCGGCGCGGCGGGCGCGGACGTCAAGGGCGCGGACGGCGCCGTGGTGGCGACCACCGGCACGTTCGAGGGCACTTACGGCACGCTGACGCTGAACGCCGACGGCAGCTACAGCTATGTCCGCGCGGCAGGCACGCCGGGCGGGGTGAGCGACAGCTTCAGCTACACGCTGCGCGACGGCGATGGCGACACCTCCACCGCGACGCTGCGGATCGACATCGCCAACAGCGACGTCATGATCATCTCTATCCCCAAGGTGGGCGAGGGCACGATCGTCGACGAATCCGGCCTGACCGACCCGGCGGGCTCCAATGCGGGCAGCGGCGTCGACACCACGGACGGCACGATCACCTACACCGCGCCGGACGGTCCGGCGAGCGTCACCATCAACAATATCCCGATCACCGGCGTCGGGCAGGAAATCGTCACCGACAAGGGCATTTTGACGATCACCGGCCTTGGCGAAGGCAGCATCGACTATAGCTATACGCTGACCACCAACACGGCTGGCGACAATGTGACCGACAGCTTCGTCGTCACCGTCACCGATGTGGACGGCGACCAGGCGACCGACACGCTGACCATCACCATCATCGATGATGTGCCGACCGCCGTAAACGATGCGGACTCGGTGCGCGAGGATGGCCCGCTGGTGGCCGACGGCAACGTCATCGCCGGTTCGGGCGGCGCGGACGCGAACGCGACCGACGGCAATGCCGACGTGCAGGGCGCCGACGGCGCGCATGTCAGCGCCATCGTCTTTGGCGAGACCGCCGGAACCGTCGGCGCGCCGCTGGCCGGGCTGTACGGATCGCTCGTGATCCAGTCGGACGGCAGCTATGCCTATACGCTGAACAATGAAAATGGCGTGGTCCAGGGCCTGGACAAGAACCAGACCCTGACGGAGACCTTCACCTACACGCTGACCGACGGCGACGGCGATCACAGCAGCGCGACCATCACCATCACCATCCAGGGCAGCGACGATGGCGTGACCATCAGCGGCCTGGACGGCGAGGGCGCGGAAGAAACCGTCTTCGAAAACGACCTGCCGGGCGGCAGCTCGGAAGATGCGGCGGCGTTGACCCAGACGGGCAGCTTCACCCTGTCCGCGCTGGACGGCGAGGCGACCATCACCGTTGGCGGCCAGGCGATCTTCGGCGCGAACGGCTTCATCAGCGGCGTCACCCTGTCCAACGCCTATGGCACGCTCAGCATCACCGGCTTCACGCCGACCGTGGGCGCGGACGGCGACGTAATCGGCGGGACGGTCAGCTACAGCTATGTGCTGGGCGACAATACGCTGCTGCACACGGGCGCCAATGACGGCAGCCTGACGGACAGCTTCTCGGTTGTCGTCACCGACACCGACGGGTCGACCGACAGCGCCAGCCTGGACATCCGCGTGGTCGACGATGTGCCGACCGCGGTGGACGACGTTGCGGGCCAACTCACCGAAAATGCGGCGGTCACGATCGACGTCTTCGCCAATGACGTGGCGGGGGCCGACGGCGTCAACCTCGCCAGCGGCGTGGCGCTGGAGACCGGCGCGGCCAAGGGCACCGTCGTCTATCAGGGCAATGGCGTCTTCCTCTACACCCCCAATGCGGGCGCGGAGGGCAGCGACAGTTTCACCTACACCATCACCGACGGCGACGGCGACAAGTCGACCGCCACGGTGACGATCAATCTGCTCCAGGATTCGACGCCGACCGTCAGCGTGACCGACATGACCGTGTCCGAAGCCGGCCTGCCCGGCGGCACGCAGGCGGAGGGGAACAGCGAGACGGCGACCGGATCGATGACCATCGCGACCGGCGGCGACACGCTGACCAAGGTCGAGGTGCAGGACAAGAACGGCGCCTGGGTCGATGTGACCGCGGCGACGGCGGGAACGCCGGTGGTGGTCGCGGGCGCGGCGGGTGCGCTGACCGTGACCTCCGACGGGGCGGGGCATTATAGCTACAGCTACACGCTGGCGGTCAACGACCCGGCCCATCCGGATAATGTCACCAGCGACGGCGACGGCATCAGCGGCGTGGCCGACCCCAAGGCGGGCGACGCCTTCGCGGTGCGCGTGACCGACAGCGACGGCGACGTTTCGCCGGCCGATACGATCAACGTGACCGTGCTGGACGACGCGCCGGTCGCCACGGCCGACAGCGGTTCGGTGAGCGAGGGCGACTCGCTGATCGTCGCAACGGCCGACGGTGTGCTCCACAACGATCAGCCTGGGGCGGACGGCTATGCGCCGGGCGTGGTCGGCGTGGCGAAGGGCGGCGATGCATCCAGCCCCGTCAGCGGCCAGGTCGGCACGGCGGTCGCAGGCGATTACGGCACGCTGACGCTCTTTGCCGACGGCAGCTATCGCTATGATGCGACGCCCAACGTCATCTCCGCCGACAAGCAGGATGTGTTCGTCTACACCATCCGCGACGGGGACGGCGACCTCGCGACGACGACGCTGACCATCAACGTCGCCAATGTCGCGCTGGCGGCGGACAATCAGACGAAGACGGTCTTCGAGGCGGCGTTGGACACCAGCATCACCGGCGACGACATCGCGGCGGGCAGCGTCACCGGCAGCACGCCGGGCGAGCCCACCGAAACCGCGACCGGCCAGCTCAATGTCACGGGCGCGATCAGCTACACGCTGACCAGCTCCGCGACCGGCAGCCATGGCCAGATCCTGCTCAACAGCGACGGCAGCTACACCTACACGCTGACCTCGCCGGTCGACGGCCCGACCGCCAATGACGGCGCCCTGCCGCTGGCTGGGGTCGAGGTCTTCACCTATCAGGCGGTCGACGGCGCGGGCAATATCGCCAACGGCACCATCACCATCGACGTGGTGGACGATGTTCCGACGGCGGCGGACGACACTGCCCGCACCGTGGCGGAGGATGGCGCCGACATCAGCGGCAATGTCCTGACCAACGACACGCAGGGAGCGGACGGCGCCACCCTGACCTCGGTCACGATCGGCGGCGTCACCACGGCGGTCAACGCCGAGGGCACGACCAATGTGAACACGGCCTACGGCGCCTACACCTTCACGGCAGCGGGGGCGTGGACCTTCAACCCGTCGACCAACCTCAACAATGCGAACGGGGTCAGCGCGGGCTTCTCCTACGTCATCACCGATGGCGACGGGGACCAGTCGACCGCCGTGCAGCCGATCACCGTCACGGACGGCGCGGAACCCGGCGCAAGCGGCCCGATCACCCTGGCGCTGGACGACCAGAATCTGGCGGGCGGCACCAGCTCCGGCAATCCGGACTCGACCAGCGGCACCATCACCTTCACGCCCGGTTCGGACGCGATCACCTCGATCGTGTTCGGTGGCATTGGCGGCCTGACCGGCGACCTGACCTGGCTGCGGGTGTCCGACACCAAGATCACCGGTTCGGACGAGCGCGGCGTCGTCGTGACGCTGGACCTGTCGGTCACCGGCAATGTCGCGACCGTGACCGCCACGCTCAACGACAATTATGACACGCATCCGGGCGTCAATGTGGACGATCTGGTCGCGCTCGGCTCCGTGCAGGTGATCGCGCAGGATACCGATGGCGACACCGCCACCGGCACCGTCTCGGTCACCGTGTCCGACGACCTGCCGGTAGTCAGCGCCAATCCGGTCGTGCAACTGGATGACGACGCACTGGGCGGCAATCCGAACGGCACGGGCGACGATGCCAACAGCCTTAACGCCACCGGCACGCTGGGGCATGATTATCGCGCGGACGGCGCGGGCGGCATCACTCTGCTCGCCACCGGCGCGCCCGCCGGCTTCACCTATGAAAGCACCGGCAGCGTGCTGCTGGTGAAGCAGGGCGGCACGACCGTGTTGACCGTGACGCTGACCGATCCGGTCGCCGGCACCTATTCGGTGGCGCAGAATGCCGCGATCGTCCACCCGCTTGGCAGTGACGAGAACAATGTCAGCTTCGACATCGCCTATCGGGTCACGGACGCCGACAATGACACGGCCACCGGCACGCTGACCATCAATGTCGACGACGACACGCCGGTCGCGGCCAACGACACCGACATCGTCAAGGAAGACGTCACGCTGACCGCCAGCGGCAATGTGCTGACCGGCGCGGGCAGCGACGGCAATCCGGCGGGCGGGGACTCGCTGGGCGCGGGCAGCGACGGCAATCCGGCGGGCGGGGACTCGCTGGGCGCGGACGGTCCGGCGGCGGGCGGCGCGGTGACGGCGGTCACTGGCGGTACGGTCGGCGGCAACGCGACGGGCAACTATGGCACGCTCGTCCTCAACGCTTCGGGCGGCTATACCTATACGCTGAACAACGGTCTGGCGGCGGTCCAGCATCTGGACGACGGCCAGACGCTGACCGACAGCTTCACCTACACCATCACGGATGGCGACGGCGACAGCACCACCGCGACCCTGACCATCACCATCCTGGGCACCAATGACGCGCCGCAGGTCGGCAGCGGCATCGCGGTCGTTTCGGAAGAGGGGCTGACCGGCGCCAATGCCGACACCGCGCCCGGCCTGCCGAACGACACCACCAATGCGACGGTCGCCACCGGCACGATCACCGCGAGCGACGTGGACGGCGACAGCATCAGCATGACGCTGGGCAATCCGGGCGCGGTGCTGACCGCCGACGGCCTGCCCGTCACCTGGAGCGGCGTCGGCACGCAGACGCTGACCGGTTCGGTCGGCGCGGTGCCGGTGATCACGATCACCATCACCAACGGCGGCGCCTATACGGTGACGCTGCTGCAGTCGGTCGATCACAGCGGCATCAACGCCGAGGATGTGAAGAACTTCCTGGTCCCCGTGAACGTCAGCGACGGCACCGCCACGGTCGCCACCAGCATCGCCGTCACGATCGAGGATGACAGCCCGATCGCCGTCGACGACAATGTGACGACCATCGAAAAGGCGGCTGCCTCCACCGGCAATGTCCTCACCAACGACCATGTCGGCGCGGACACGCCCGGCGCCGTCGTATCGGTCGGCGGCAACGCCATCGCCCTGGGCGGCAGCCAGACGATCGTCGGCGCCTATGGCACGTTGCAGCTATTCTCCGACGGCAGCTATACCTACACGCCCAAGGCGTCGGTGCCTTCGGGATCGTTCGACAGCTTCACCTATGTGATGCGCGACGCCGACAATGACACGGCCAGCGCGACGCTGAAGTTCACCTTCCAGGGCGACGCGAACAAGCCGACGGCGGACAACACCGCCGCCAAGCTGGACGATGACGGCCTGACCGGCGGCAACGCGGCCAGCACGACCGGCGACGTCGACGCCAATGTGGGCGACACCGGCGCGGCTGGGCCCAGCGAGGCCAGCTTCAGCGGCACCTTGCCCTTCACCTTCGGCGCCGACGGCGGCGGCAGCGTGAGCTTCGCCAATCTGAACGGCACGACCGGCACGGTTGGTACGGACACCGTATCCTATAGCTGGAACGGCACGACCAACACGCTGACCGCGACCATCACGACGGTCGGCGGTCGCGGCACGCCGCTGTTCCAGGTCGTCGTCAATCCGACGACCGGCGCCTATACGGTGACGTTGCTCGACAATGTGCTGCACGCGGCCGGCGGGAATGAGAATGACGCCTCGGTCAGCCTCAATTTCCTCGTGACGGACAGCGACTATAACGCGACGACCAACCCGACATCCTCGGCCATCGGGCAGCTCAACATCTCGTTCAACGACGACATGCCCAGCGCCACCGCGCCGCTGTCGCTCAGCCTAACAAATCAGGCGGGCGCCACCAGCAGCGCGTTCCTCGACGCTGATCTCAATGCACACAATAATTATGGCGCGGATGGCGGCGCGCATATCTTCACCGCGGCCTCCATCGCGGCTCTGCAATCGCAGGCCCTGACATCGGGATTGCAGGCGCTCAGCTATCAGATTTCCGCCGACGGCCTGACGCTGACCGCGATCAAGCCCGATGCATCGGTGGTGTTCACGATCGATCTCCAGCCCGCTGGCTTCGCTGACAAATATGTCATGACCATGGCCCAGCCGCTCGACTCGACCACCAATATCGACTTCAACAATGGCGGCTATAATTTTGTCGGCGGCAACGGCGCCTGGGCCGGTTTCAATACGATGGCCAACGACAACAGCAAGGACCTGTTGCTGACGCCGATGACCAACGGCGCCGATGGCGGCACGATGAACACCAATGCCAATGAAGGCGGCGTCAGCGGCGGCAATAGCGTCGGCAGCGGTGAAGCGGTCCGGATCGACTTCGTCGTCGACCTCACCGGATCACCGGCCAGCGGGCAGGATTATGGCGTGCTTGCGAACCAGACCCACGCGTTCGAGGCGCATTATACCGCCAATGGCGCGTCGGCGCTGTTCACGTCGACCAGCAATTCGACCGTTCGCGTGGTGGCAAGGGACGATGTCGATAACGACAATGATGTCGGTGACGGCAATCAGGACAATATCAACGGCATCGCGATCAGCTATAATGGCGTGACGACCCAGATCACGGCGAATGGCACTTATTCGGTAGGCGGGCACAGCTTCACCGTGGCTTTCGCCAGCGGTCAAGCGACGGTGGGCGGTGTCGCGGAAGGGACGCGCATCGCCGCCTTCACGCCGACCGGCTATAATAGCCTCGAATTCCACTATGTCTCCGGCCAGACTTTCAAGATCGGTGATTTCGGTGCGGCCATTCAGTCGACCAATCCGGTCAACTTCACTGTCCCGGTCACGATCGTGGACGGTGACGGCGACACGGCTTCGGGCGGCACGCTGGCCATCTCCGCCACCGCGCCTGCGGCGCCACCGGTCGCCATCGACCTGGACGGCGACGGGCTGGAATTTGTCGGTCTGTCGGCGGGCGTCACCCACGACTATGGCCATGGCGCGGTTGCGACCGCCTGGGTTTCCTCCGACGATGGGCTGCTCGCCCATGCGACGGGCGGCGGTTACGACATCGTCTTTGCCGACGATGCGCCCGGCGCCGCGAGCGATCTGGAGGGCCTGCGCCTTGCCTATGACAGCAACGGCGACGGCGTATTCGATGCCAAGGACGCGGCCTTCGCTGATTTCGGCGTCTGGCAGGATGCGAACGGCAACGGCGTCGTCGACGCGGGCGAGTTCAAGTCGCTCACCGCTATGGGCATCGCCGCGATCAATCTGACCGCGGATGGCAAGAACTATACCGCCGCCAATGGCGACGTCACCGTGCTGGGCGAGGCGAGCTTCGTCCGCACCGACGGCACCAAGGGGACGGTCGGGGACGTCATGTTCGCGACCGGCGCCAAGGCAAGCGACACGAGCAAGACGGATAGCACGGCCAGCGGCTTCAACCAGGCGCTGGTAGCCGCCAGCCTGGTCGCGGCGGCAGGTGCGGCCGAGCATGTGACCGAGCAGCAGCCTGCACCCGCTCCGGCGGAAACCGCTCCGCCCGTTACGGAGACCGCACCGGCTGCCACGACCACGACCGAACCGGCGCCTTCGCAGGAGAGCCAGCCGACTTCGCTCGCCACGACGGACGATCAGGCGACGCATGAGCAGCCCACTACGTCCACCGGCCACGCCAGCGAGGAGGCTGCGCCGGAGCATGCCACCCTGTCCGGCGGCGGCGAAGCGCATGCGGCGGCAGCCGATACGGCCCAGGCTCCGCAGCCCGACCTCAGCGGTCATCAGGGCCTGTTGGCCCAGTCCATCGACCTGCCGCCTGCCTTCGACGGCAACGCGGCGGCGGTTCTGGCCGCGCAGCAGGCCGCTCCGGCGGCCAATGCGGCCGAAGTCGTGAAGGAAGCGCTGGGCGCCCATGACGCGCCGCAGATCGACGCGCTGCTGGCTGCCCTGCCGGGTGGCGAGCATCCGGTGGCGCCGGCCTTGCTGAGCCCGGCTGCCGTCGAAGTGGCGGACGCAGGGCACATGGCCGCGGCCACCGCCATCTTCGAAGCGGCGATAGCCGCGCATGAAGCGATGGCGGTCGCCCATGGCTGACAATTCGATTTTCTCGCGGGGAATTTTGGGGAGAGTGAATATGCGAAATGCAGTTGGAAGGGCGGCGGCTGTCGGGCTGGTAACCGCCATGCTGACGACGACTGCGGCCTGGGCGGCGTCTGCTTCGCCCTTGCTGCAACTGGGCAAGTCCAAACTGAGGGATGCGCTCACCAGCCGTTACGACACGGCGGTCAAGGCCGTGGGCGACGCCAGCGTGCGCGCGGCCCAGGACAGTCGCTGGACCTACGCGGTCGAGGCGAAGAACCAGTGCGGCATCGCCATCGGTTTCATTAAATCCGGCACGAAGGATGCGGAGAGCATCAACAAGTGCGACGACTTTGTGGCACGCCTCTCGGCGCCGCCACCGCCGCCGGTGTCGGCAGCTTCAGCCCCACCCGCGCTGGACTGTACGGCACCGGCGGTGTCCATCTTCTTCGACTGGAACATGGACACGCCGCTTCCCGAAGGCGTCAATACCATCAGCACGCTGACGCAGACGGCGGCGCAGTGCGGCTGGAAGCGCTTCGGCGTCACCGGCTACACCGACACGTCGGGCACGACCCGCTATAATGACGGCCTGTCGCTGCGCCGCGCGCAGAATGTCGCCAGCCTGCTGAGCCAGGGAGGCATCGCGACGGACGCCATGACCGTCAATGGCCTGGGCGAGACCCAGCTCAAGATCGAAACCGCCGATGGTGTGCGCGAACCGATGAACCGTCGGGTCGAAATCACCGCCAGCGCGAATTAAGGGGAGGAAGGCATGACTATCATGCGCAAGACATGCGGCAGCCTGATCGCCCTTTGTGCGGCGGCCATGGTTTCGACGGGCTGGGCCCAGACCACCGATCTCAAGAGCGCGATCGCCGCGGCGATCGACAGCCATCCGGAAATCAACCAGGCGATCCAGAACAAGGAAGCCATCGAATTCGAGCGCGAACAGGCGCAGGGGCTTTATCTGCCCCGCGTCAGCGTTGAGGGATCGGCGGGCGTCCGCCGTCTGGAAAACGCCACCCGGCGCGCCCTCAACCTCGATAACCAGACGCTCTGGCCGCTGGAAGCCAGCGTGCGGGCCGAGGAAACCGTCTGGGACTCCGGCTATCGCAGCGCGGAAAAGCGCCGGCAGGCCGCCCGCACCGACGGCGCGGCGCTGCGCGTTGGGGAGCGTTCGCAGTTCGTGGCGCTGAACGTCACCCGCCAATATCTCGACTATATGCTCCAGCAGCGGGTCGTGGCGGCGGCTGAGGACAATATCGCCTTCCACCGCAAGCTGCTGGGCGACCTGGGGGAAGGCGTGAGCAAGGGGTCGATCAGCATCGCCGATCAGCAGCAGGCGGAGGAAAGGCTGCAAGCCGCCCTCGTCCGCAAGAGCGAGGCGGAGCAGGACATGACCAATGCGGCTATCCAATTCCGCACGCTGACCGGCCTTTCCATCGATCAGGTCACCATGCCCGATCCGGTGACGAGCGCCGTGCCGCCGACGCTGGACGAAGCAATCGCCGCCGCGCGCACCCACAATCCGCTGGTCCGCGAGGCGGAAGCCGACATCCAGGCGGCGCATGCCGTGGTGGATGAGGCCAAGTCGGAACTGGGGCCGACGGTCTCCGTCGAAGGAACCGGCCGCGTCGGTCAGGATGTCGACGGCTTCAAGGGCAATACCAATGACATTCAGGGCCGCGTCGTCCTGCGCTGGCAGCTCTTCAATGGCGGCATCAACCGGGCCAAGGTCCAGGAGATGACCCGCCGGGCGAGCGAGGCGCGCTTCCGCCTCAGCCAGCGACAGCGCGAGGCGGAGGAGGATGTCCGCACCGCCTGGAACCGCTGGGATACGGAAAAGAAGCGCGTCACCGACCTGTCGCGGCAGGGCACGGTGTCCGATGGACTGCTCGTCTCCTATCGCGAGCAGTTCAATGTCGGCCGGCGTTCGCTGTTGGACGTTCTGGACAGCCAGAACACCCGCTTCAATACGCAGGTGCGGACGGAAACGGCCCGCTTCTCGGAGATTTTTGCGCAATATCAGATTCTGGCGGCCACCAACACGCTGCTGGATACGCTGGGCCTCGCCGCGCCTTCGGACGCCAAGGCCGATGCGCGGAAGACCTATAATGTCCCCGATCTGCCGCCCGCTGAGTTGCAGCGGCGGCGCTATCCGGGCTGAGTTTCATTATTGGGGGTCATCCCGGCGCGAGCCGGGATGGCGCGGGGTAAACAATGTTGGAACGAAGCACACTCAGTCTGGCCGAATGGCTGGACCATCAAGGCACGCCTAGCGACGAGCTGGTCGAGAGCATCGCCCATGCGGCGCGGCATTTCGACCGCTCGCCGGGGGTCGTCAGCCTCCGCGCGGGGCTAGCCGTCGATGAATCGGGGCGTCTGCCCTTTCATCAGGCGGAATCCGCGCTCGATCAGATCGGCCTGCTGAGCGATCATGTCCGGGGCCGGCTGGACAAATGGCGGCCGGGCAACCTGCCCGCCATTCTGCCGCTGCGTGGCGGGCGTTTCCTGCTGCTGCTGGACATCAAGGCCGGTGACGCGCTGGTCCAGCTTCCGCATGCGGACGAAGCCGTCTGGGCGCCGCTCAGCGATCTGGAAGGCTATTTCACCGGCGAGGCGCTGGTGGTCATGGCCGATCATGGCCGCGAACGCGCCGAGGAACGCCCCTGGGACGAACGCGCCCGCCAGCACTGGTTTTGGCGCGAAGTCTGGCGCGCCCGTAGCGGCTTCGGCTATGTGATGCTGGCCGCGGCGATCATCAACCTGCTCGCCTTCGCCCTGCCGCTATTCACGATGAACGTCTACGACCGGATCATCCCGAACAAGGCGGCTTCCAGCCTCTGGGTGCTGGGCGTCGGCGTGATGCTGGCCTTCAGCCTCGACTTCGCGCTGCGCATCGCCCGCGCCAGGCTGGTGGACGAAGCCGGCCGCGAAATCGACGAACGCCTTTCGCAACGCCTGTTCGAAAAGGTGCTGAACACGCCGCTGGCAAGCCGTTCGGGCAGCACCGGGGCGCTGGCGCGGCGCGTGTCCGAATTTGAATCCGTGCGCGAATTCTTCACCTCGACCACCGTGGTCCTGGTGGTGGACATCGCCTTCCTCTTCTTCTTCGTCGGCATCATCGCCCTTCTGGGGGGCTGGCTGGCCATCGTACCGGTCGTCATGATGGGGATCATGGCGAGCGCAGGCTGGGTCCTGCAACGGTCGATGGCCCGCCTGTCACGCGATGCCCAGGCGGACTCCAGCCTGCAAAGCGCGGCGCTGGTCGAAGCCATCGGCGGCATAGAGACGCTGAAGGCCTGCCGCGCCGAAGGACGGATGCTGGAGCGCTGGCGCCGCTACGCCCGGATGAGCGCGGCCACGCAGGAAAAGCTGCGGCGGCTTTCTTCGAAGAGCGTCACGCTGGCCGCCCTCTGCCAGCAGGTGACGAGCATCGCGCTGGTCATCGGCGGCTTCTACATGTTCGCGGCGGGCGACATTTCGATGGGCGCGATCATCGCCATCGTCATGCTGGCCGGGCGTTCGCTGGCCCCGGTGGGGCAGCTCGCCTTCGTCATCGTGCGCGGGCGGCAGGCGATGACGACGCTGGACAGCCTGCAAACGCTGATCGACCAGCCCGACGAACGGCTGGACGGCGCGCGCGGCATCATTCCGAAGATCCGCAAGGGCGCCATTGTCGCGCAAGGGCTGGAGTTCGGCTATCCCGGCGCCAGCCAGCCCAGCCTGCGAGGCATCGACCTGCGCATCGAACCGGGCGAGCGCATCGGCCTGATCGGTCGCGTGGCGTCGGGCAAGTCGACGCTGGGCCGGGTGATCTGCGGCCTTTATCCGCCCACCGGCGGCCTGCTGACCATCGATGAGGTGGACAGCCGCCAATATCATCCGCATGAGCTGCGCTCCGCCTTCCGCTATGTCGGGCAGGATGCCGAGCTGTTCAGCGGATCGGTGCGCGAGAATCTGCTGCTGGGCGCTCGCGAAGCCAACGACGAAAAGCTGCTGGAGGCGCTGGAACGTTCGGGCGCGGCGCGTTTCTTCGGACGCGATGCGGCTGGGTTCGACCTGCATATCGGGGAGCGTGGAAGCCGCCTTTCTGGCGGACAGCGCAGCTTTCTGGTCATGGCGCGCGCCTTGGTGGAACCGGCCAAGCTCCTTTTCCTCGACGAGCCGACCGGCGCAATGGACAACCAGACCGAGAATCTGTTCATCGACCATCTGGAAAGGGCGCTGGAGCCGGACCAGACGCTGATCGTGTCGACCCACCGCCATGCGCTGCTGCGGATCGTGGATCGGCTGATCGTCATCGATCAGGGCGTCGTGCTGGCGGACGGCCCGCGTGACGAGATCATCGGCCAGCTCCAGCGGGGGGCAGGGCAATGAGCGCGGTACGGCCTGCCTATTCAACGCGGAGCGCTTTTATCCTTGGTGCGGGACTTGCTACGACGGCAGCCTTCGCCGTGGCGGTGCTGTGGCACCACGACCAGCCCCAGCCCACGATGCAAGCCAAGATCGTGGAAGCCGCTCCCGCCATCCCCCGCCAATATCTGGCATTGGTTCAGATGACCGGGCAAACCGACCCGACTGCGGAAGGCGATAAGGCCCGCGAGGAAAACCAGCGCCTCGGCTTCTCCGGCACGATCAGCGCCGCCAAGCCCTTCCGCGCCCTCGCCACGGCGGGCGAGGACCATGACCGCGCCCTCCAATGCCTGACCCAGGCCGTCTATTATGAAGCCGCCCGGGAGCCCGAAAGCGGCCAGCGTGCGGTCGCGCAGGTGGTGCTGAACCGCGTCCGCCACCCCGCCTTCGCCAAGACGGTGTGCGGCGTCGTCTATCAGCGTTTCGACGCCTCGGTATGCCAGTTCAGCTTCGTCTGCGACGGTTCGCTGGCGCGCCGTCCGCTGCCTGACCTCTGGAACAGGGCCAGGCGGATCGCCGCCGACGCGCTGACCGGCCGGGTCGAGAAGGAGGTCGGCACCGCGACCCATTATCACGCCGATTATGTCTTCCCCCGCTGGGCGCCGCATCTGGCGAAGCTGGCGCAGATCGGCGCGCATATCTTCTACCGCTGGCCGGGCGGCTGGGGCCTGCCGGGGGCGTTCACCGGCCGTTATGCGGGCGGGGAGCATATTCCCGCCTTCGACCCGTCGCGCTTCGCCACAGCGGCCGAACCGGCCATCGATTATCCGCCCGTCGCGGCCCTGCCGGAACGGCGGGCGGTCAATGATGTCGGCGGCCGGATGGACCCTACCAAGGGCTGGAAACTCTCCATCCCCGATCCTTCGACAGGCGGCGGCGCGCTGAGCGAGATGCTCGCTCGTCAACAGAAAGCCGCGCCGGTCACTCTGGCGGCGGACGACCATCATATCCAAGGGGTGCAACCATGATTTCGCGCTGGATAGGCTGGCTGCGGGGGCAACCGGGCAATAAGCAGGTCATTCTCTACAGCGGCGGCGGCATGCTGGTCTTCCTGATGTGGGCCAGCCTGGCACCGGTGGATGAAGTGACGCACGGGCAGGGCAGGGTGATCCCGTCCAGCAAGGCGCAGGTCATCCAGTCCGCCGAACCGACCACCATAGAGGAAATACTGGTTCGCTCCGGTCAGAAGGTCAGCAAGGGCCAGCTTCTGGTGCGGCTGGACGATGCGATGCTGGCGTCCGAACTTGGGCAGTTGCAGGCGGAGACCCGCTCCTTGACCGCGCGCGCCGGGCGTCTGGAGCGGGAAGGGACGGGCGAAGGCGCGGCCTGCACGACCGGCGGGCCGGAATGCCAGCAGGAGCAGGCGCTCGCCGCCGTCCGCCAATCGGCGCTCCGCAGCAAGCAGGACGCGCTTGCGGCCCAGGTCGACCAGCGCCGCCGCGAACTGGGCGAGGCGCAGGCGACCATCGACAGCCTGGGCGGCAGCGTCCAGCTTGCGCGCCAGCGGGTGGCGATGCTGGAACCGCTCGCGGCGAAATCGATCATTCCCCAGACCGAATTGCTCGACGCCCGCCGCGAACTGGTGGACGCGCAGGGGCGGCTGAACGCCGCGCAGCAGCAGGCTTCGCGTGCGTCCGCCGCGATCCGCGAGGCGCAGGCGCAGCTTTCGGAAGCCAATTACCAGTTCCGTCAGGACGCGCTCAATGAGCGTAGCCAGTTGGAGGCGAAGATCGCCGTCAACAGCGAGTCCCTTCGGGGCGCAAAGGGACGGGCGCAGCGGGCGGAGATCCGCTCGCCCGTCGATGGCGTGGTCAATGACGTGCAGGTGACGACCATCGGCGGCTATGTCAGTCCCGGTCAGAAGATCATGCAGATCGTCCCGGTGGGCGAAAAGCTGCTGGTCGAGGCGCGGGTGAAGCCGAACGACATCGCCTTCATCAAGACCGGCGACCGGGCCGTGGTGAAGGTGACGGCTTATGACTTCTCGATCTATGGCGGGCTGACGGGCACGGTGCAGCAGGTCTCCGCCGACAGCGTCTATGACGAAGCGACCCGCGAAGCCTATTTCACCGTGGTCGTGGAGACGGACCGCGCCTGGCTCGGTTCAGGCGCACACAAGCTACCGATCACGCCGGGCATGGTTTGCGATGTGGAAATCCTGACCGGCCGCAAGTCGGTTCTGGCCTATCTGTTGAAGCCGATCATGAAGGCGCGGTCGGAAGCGCTGCGGGAGCGGTAAGCCTATCCTCAACAATGCGAAGGACGATGCACCAAGGGGGCGCGATCACCGCGCCGCAAACTGCACCGGCTGCGGCGGCGTCACCCGATAGCCATGAGTCCAGCGCCCAAAGGCATTGAAGCTGATGATCGGCCGATAATCGCTGACGCTGGACGAAGGCAGCACCTGGTCGGTCATGTTGTCCAGGATCATCAACTCGTCCCTGATCCGCACCGCCAGCACGGCATGGTCCGCCTGCCGCACCAGGTCGCGGGCGATGACCAGGAACATGGCGCGGCGGTCGAAACCCGCCGCCTCCAGCAGCTTCATCTTGGCGATGGCATAATCCTCGCAATCGCCAGCGCCGCTCTGCAGCGTCCGCGCCGCCGAAGCCCAGTTGTCGCCGCCCTGCCGGTCATCGACGAAATGCAGCCGGCGATTGACCCAGCCATTGATCATCTCGACCTGCTGCTGCGCCGTCGATCCGCGAGCCGCGTTCAGGACACCGCTCCAGACCCCCTTGCCGGGCAGCGCCGCCGAAACGGAAGCCCATTTGCTGTCGAGCAGCGTCCGGGAAATCGGCATGGCGACCGATCCGAAAACATCGGGTTGCCCATTGCGCGGCATGATCTGGCCCGAAAGCGCCGGAACCGGGCGGGCCGGCATGACGAACGCGCTGGCCCGTGGCATTGCGGCAGCCGTCGGTTCTGGCAAAAATCCCTGCATGAAGCCGGGCACCAGCACCGGCTGGCGATAGCTCAGCACGGAAAGCTGAACCCCCTGCAACCGCCAACCGGGCAATTTGCCGCTGAAGTCGTTGATGCGCCGATCGTTGATGATCATCGCTTCCGGGACAGGCGGTTGACCTACCCAGGGCGCTGGACTGGCCGTGCCGCCTTGCTGCGCACTGATTGCTGCCAGACGGCTCATGCCGCCCGCGAGAAGATTGGCGGCGACGCGTTCGGCGGGCGTATAGGCCGGCCGGCTCTGCGTGAAGATGTCGGGAATAGCCCCCAGCGGCGCCTGCGCCAGAGCATGGCCGCTCGCCGCCAGCAGCAGGGTGGCGCTGGCGCGAAGCGCTAAGCGACGCAGAGCCGATGAGGGAATGGGCGGGACGAAGCCTGACATGCTTGCCCGTATCCCGCCGAAAATTGAACATCCGGTGCCCCGCGCTGGTTAACGCGGCGGTAGGCAAAAAATTGCCGGCAAATTTTTGCCCGGCAATTTTCAGGCAATCGCGAAAATCCGCTTTGCCGCAATCAAGAAGAAAATCGCTTCTCAGGCGTCGATTGTCTCCTCATCGACCGTTGCCGCATTCTCCTGGATGAAGGCAAAGCGATGAGCCGGATTGGTGCCCATCAGCCGGTCGACCAGTTCACGGACCTGCTGCCGGTCCTCTATGTCGTCGGGCAGGGTGACGCGGATCAGGCTGCGGGTCTTGGGGTCCATCGTCGTTTCGCGAAGCTGCGCCGGGTTCATCTCGCCCAAGCCCTTGAAGCGGCTGACGTCGACCTTCTTTCCCTTGAACTCCTTGGCCAGGATTTGCTCCCGATGGGCGTCGTCCTTGGCATAGAGGCTCTTGCCTCCCGCTGTCAGGCGGTAGAGCGGCGGCTGCGCCAGATAGAGATGGCCCCGCCGCACCAGTTCCGGCATCTCCTGGAAGAAGAATGTCATCAGCAGCGTCGCGATATGCGCGCCGTCGACGTCGGCGTCGGTCATGATGACGATGCGTTCGTAGCGCAGATTGTCGGGATTGCAGTCCTTGCGCGTGCCGCAGCCCAGCGCCAGGATCATGTCGGCAATCTCCTGATTGGCGAGGATCTTGGCGGTATTGGCGGAGGCGACGTTCAATATCTTGCCGCGCAGGGGCAGGATCGCCTGCGTCTTGCGGTCACGCGCCTGCTTGGCGGAGCCGCCGGCCGAATCGCCCTCGACCAGGAAGATTTCCGCTCCCTCCGGATCATCGTTCGAACAGTCGGTCAGCTTGCCCGGCAGCCGCAACTTGCGCGCGCTGGTGGCGGTCTTGCGCTTGACCTCCTTCTCCTGCTTGCGTTTCAGGCGCTCGTCCATCCGGTCGAGCACATAGGCGAGCAGCGCCTTGCCGCGCTCCATATGGTCGGAAAGATAATGGTCGAAATGGTCGCGCACCGCATTTTCGACCAGCCGCGCCGCCTCCGGGCTGGTGAGCCTGTCCTTGGTCTGGCTCTGGAACTGCGGATCGCGGATGAAGACCGACAGCATGATCTCCGAAGAAGTCACGATGTCGTCGGCGGTGATGTCCTTCGCCTTCTTCTGCCCCACCAGTTCGCCGAAGGCGCGGATGCCCTTCACCAATGCGGCGCGCAGGCCGGTCTCATGCGTGCCGCCATCGGGCGTCGGAATGGTGTTGCAATACCAGGAGTAGCTACCATCGGACCAGAGCGGCCAAGCAACCGCCCATTCCACGCGCCCGGCCGAATCCGGAAAATCCTGACTCCCCGAAAAGAAGGCGCTGGTCGCGCATTCACGGTCGCCCACCTGTTCCTTCAGATGATCGGCCAGTCCGCCGGGGAACTGGAACACCGCCTCGGCCGGCGTATCGTCGGTGATGAGTTCCGGCGCGCATTTCCAGCGGATTTCCACGCCCGCGAAAAGATAGGCCTTGGACCGTGCAAGGCGATAAAGACGGGAGGGCTTGAACTTCTGCTCCCCGAAAATCTCCGTGTCGGGAATGAAGCTGACCGATGTGCCGCGCCGATTGGGCGCCGCGCCGACCTTCTCCAGCCCACTGGTGGGCAGGCCCTGGGCAAAGCTCTGGCGGAACAGTTCCTTGTTGCGCGCTACTTCGATAACCGTGACGACCGACAGCGCATTGACCACGCTGATGCCAACGCCGTGCAGACCGCCCGACGTCGCATAAGCCTTGTCGGTGAACTTGCCGCCCGAATGGAGCGTGGTCAGGATCACCTCCAGCGCCGACTTGCCGGGAAATTTGGGATGAGGGTCGACCGGGATGCCCCGGCCGTTGTCGGTGATGGTCAGCCTGTTCCCTGGCTCCAGCAGCACCTCGATCCGCGTCGCATGGCCCGCGACCGCCTCGTCCATGCTGTTGTCCAGCACTTCGCTGGCAAGGTGGTGCAGCGCGCGCTCGTCCGTGCCGCCGATATACATGCCGGGGCGGCGGCGCACCGGCTCCAGCCCCTCCAGCACTTCAATGGCGGAGGCGTCATATTGCGGGGTGGCGGAGGGATTGGCGGCGAACAGGTCTTCGGACATGGGCACAAGCTATAAGCCGGCGGATGGCAGGCGCAAGCGCGCGTTGTTCAGGGCAGCGGATCGCGCAACGCGGCCCACAACTGCTTTACCCGCCCATTGAGGTCAGCGAGTTGCATCCCGTCCATGCCGGACCGTTCGAGCAGGGTTTCGCCCAGGCAGCCGCATTCCTCCCGCATCGCCGCGCCGCGCTCCGTCAGGCGCACGTCGACGCGCCGTTCGTCGGTCGTGCTGCGGGCGCGGGTGAGGAAGCCTGCCGCTTCCAGCCGCTTGACCAGCGGCGTCACCGTGCTGGATTCGAGCGACAGACGCTCCGCGATCTGGCCGATGGTGCGGCCGTCCTGTTCCCATAGGGCATGCAGCACCAGATATTGCGGGTAGGTGATGCCCAGTCGGTCGAGCATTGGCTTGTAGGCGCGGCCGATCGCCATGCTGGCGGCATAGAGCGAGAAGCAGAGTTGATCGTCGAGCGGCAGGGCGGCGGGCATGGGCGGTCTCCTTTGCAGGTTCCATAGCACGAAAATATATATCGTGATAAATAAAATGCTGGACAAGGGGCCGCGCCATATCTATCTAAACATTATCGCGATAATGATTATCGTGAAATATGAAGGGAAAAAGGTCATGTCCGTCGATGTGAAATATCGTACCCGCGCCACCGCCACCGGAGGCCGCGATGGGGAAGCCCGTTCGGAAGACGGCCGCTTCGCCGTAAAGCTGTCGACCCCGAAGGAACTGGGCGGTCCCGGCGGCGATGGCAGCAATCCCGAGCAGCTTTTCGCCGCGGGCTATTCGGCCTGCTTCATCGGCGCTCTCAAGGTTGCAGGTGGTCAGTTGAAGATCCGCGTGCCGCAGGATGTAGCCGTCACCGCGACCGTCGGCATAGGCCCGCGCGCGGCGGGCGGGTTCGGCATCACCGCCGATCTGGAGATCAGCCTGCCTGGCGTGGAGCGGGCCGACGCGGAAAGGCTGGTCGCCGCGGCGCACCAGATTTGCCCCTATTCCAACGCCACGCGCAACAATGTCGATGTCGGGCTGACCATCGCCTGACGCGCCACAGCCAATGAAAAGGGCCGCTTCCAAATGGAGCGGCCCTTTTCCATCCCGGTCTGCTCTGGCGATCAGCGAACTCGCGGACCACCGAAGGGCAGGGGCGGCGGCGGACGGCGAGTGCCGCGCGGCAACTGCGCCTGATAGGCGCGTCCGCAATGTTCGACGCAATAGGGGAAGCCGGGGTTCACCGCTTCGCCGCAGAAATGGAAGTCCGGCTCGCCCGGATGGCCCATCGGCCATTTGCAGATGCGTTCCGTCAGGTCGAGCAGCGTGGTCTTGCCGGCGATTTCCGGGCTGGGCTTTGCGGGGACCAGGCGGCGCGGCGGGGCAGGGGGGATCGGTGCCTGCTGGTCGCCCGGACCCTGACGCAGGAAGCCGCCAGGGCCCACGGAGATGATGCGCGGCTGCGGCGCGGCAGGCGCTTCGGCCGCCGGCGCGGCGGCAGCGGGCGCCGGGGTAGGCGCTGCCGGCGCCGCAGGGCGGGTGGGCGGTGGCGCGGCATGCTGCGCCGGCGCGGCCGGCTTTGGCGCTTCGGCCTCCGTTGCGGACTTGCGCAGCGGCGGGGCGGCCTTTTTCGGCACTTCGTTGGCTTTCACCGGGGATGGGCGAGATTGCAGGCCCAGGCGGTGCGCCTTGCCGATCACGGCGTTACGGCTGACCCCGCCCAGTTCGTCCGCGATCTGGCTGGCGGTCAGGCCACGTTCCCACATTGCCTTGAGCTGGTCGATACGCTCGTCGGTCCAGGACAATGAATGACTCCTCAAAATTTCAAATTCGCGCCCTATATGGGGCGCGCCGGCCCGGGTTCAATTTCCCGTGCACAACGCCCTTGCGGCACAACCCCTCAGCCGATAGTCGATCCGACCATGAACGACCAGTCCAAAATTGCTGCTTCCCTGTCGCATCAGCCGCCTTTCCATGAGCCGGGCGAGCTGGTTATCCGCAACGTCAACTGGGCCGGAGCCCGCGCGCTGTACCGCAAGGAAGTGCGACGCTTCATGAAGGTGCAGCTCCAGACGATCTGGGCACCCGCCGTTACGACGCTGATGTTCCTGGTCATCTTCACCCTGGCGCTGGGCGGAGCCAACCGCCAGGTCCTGGGCGTGCCCTTCGCGGACTTCATCGCGCCGGGCCTGATGATCATGGGCATGATGAACAATGCGTTCGCGAACAGCAGCTTCTCCCTGCTGGCGGGCAAGATGCAGGGGACGCTGATCGATTATCTGATGCCGCCGCTGTCGGTCAGCGAATTGCTGCTGGCGCTGGTGGGCGCGGCGGTGACGCGCGCCTTCTGCGTCGGCCTGGCGCTATGGGGAGCCATGGCGCTGTGGCCGGGGGTGCATGTGACCCCGGCGCATCCCTGGGCGATCCTCTGGTTCGGGCTGATGGGTGCGGGGTTGACCGCCTTTATCGGCGTGCTGACCTCGATCTGGGCGGAAAAGTTCGACCATGCCGCAGCCATCACCAATTTCGTGATCGGGCCGATGACGCTGCTGTCGGGGACTTTCTATTCCATCGACCGCCTCGCGCCCGTCTTCCGCGCGATCAGCCACGCCAACCCCTTCTTCTACGCCATTTCAGGCTTCCGTTACGGCTTCGTCGCGGCGGCGGACGGCGATGTCGTGGTGGGCAGCCTGGTACTGCTGGGGCTGAATATCGCGCTTGGAATGCTGTGCTACGCGCTGCTCAAGCGCGGGTGGAAGCTGAAGGCCTGAAAATAGCGGCACCGTGCTCCTGCGCAGGCAGAAGCACATATTCTATCACATCAACCCGGCAATCACCGGCACCACCAGCGTCAGGACAAGCAAGGCAAGAACCGCCACCACCCAATGGTGCAGCCGGGGAAGGCCGCGTTCATCGCGCCCTCGCTCTGGCTTCAGCAGCATCAGGCAGAAACGCCCTTGCCTCCGACCCGAGTCAGCGCAAAGCCAGCCGCCTCGGCTTCCCGGCGTGGGTAGATGTTGCGCAGGTCGACCAGCACCGGTCCGTTCATCGAAGCCGCCAGCCGCTTGAGGTCCAGCGCCCGAAACGCATCCCACTCCGTCACCAATACCAGCGCGTCCGCCCCGGTCGCCGCCTCATAGGCGTCTTTCGCCATGGTCACGCTGGACATTAGTGGCGCGGCGACCTCCATGCCCTCGGGATCATAGGCGACGATCTTCGCCCCCGCATCCTCCAGCGCCTGCACGATGGCCAGGCTCGGCGCATCGCGCATGTCGTCGGTATTGGGCTTGAAGGTCAGGCCCAGCAGCGCCACGGTCTTGCCGCGCGCCTCGCCGCCCAGCGCCTTCACGATCTTGCGCCCCATGGCCCGCTTGCGCAGGTCGTTCACCTGCACGACGGTCTCCACGATGCGGATCGGGGTGTCGTAATCCTGCCCGGTCTTCACCAGCGCCAGCGTATCCTTGGGGAAGCAGGAGCCGCCATAGCCCGGGCCGGCATGCAGGAATTTCGAGCCGATGCGGTTATCCAGGCCGATCCCCCGCGACACATCCTGCACCTCCGCGCCGACCGCTTCGCACAGGTCCGCCATTTCGTTGATGAAGGTGATCTTGGTCGCCAGGAAGGCGTTGGCTGCATATTTGATCAACTCGGCCGTCCGCCGCCCGGTGAACATCACCGGCGCCTGGTTGAGGTTGAGCGGCCGATAGACCTGCGCCATCACATCGATGGCCCGCAGGCTGCCGGTGGTGCCGACCACGACCCGGTCCGGTCGCTTGAAATCCCCGATGGCAGCTCCTTCGCGCAGGAATTCGGGATTGGACACGACCTGGATGTCCAGATCGGGGCGCGCTTCCCGGACGATCCGCTCGACCTCGTCGCCGGTACCGACCGGGACGGTAGACTTGGTGACGATAACGGTCGGCCCATCCAGCGACTCCGCGATTTCCTTGGCCGCCGCATAGACATAGCTCAGGTCCGCATGCCCGTCGCCGCGCCGCGAAGGCGTCCCCACGGCGATGAAGATCGCGTCCGCGCCCTTCACCCCCTTCGCCAGATCGGTGGTGAAGCTCAGCCGTCCGGCCGCTGCATTGCTGCCTACCAGATGGTCGAGCCCCGGCTCGAAAATTGGCATGCGTCCGGATTCGATTGCGGCGATCTTGCCCGCATCCTTGTCCACGCACACCACGTCATGGCCGAAATCGGCAAAGCAGGCGCCTGATACCAGCCCGACATAGCCCGTGCCGATCATCGTGATCTTCATAAAATAACTGAGCCCCTGATTGGGTAGATGGTTCGGCTGGCCTCTAGCACAGCTTCTCGCCCTTGCGAAAGCGGGCGTCGGGGGTACCCATGTTCAGGGGATGGTTACCATTTTCTGCCAGACACTTACCCGAAAGACGGCTTGCAAAGGCGGGAAAATGGCAAAGGACGGCAAATGAAGGTTGCGCTGGTGTTCGGGACGCGCCCCGAGGCGATCAAGCTGTTTCCAGTGATTCACGCGCTCCGGGCGCGGGAGGATGTCGAAACCCGCGTGATCGTGACCGCGCAGCATCGCGGCCTGCTGGACCAGGTGCTGGAGATCGCCGGGATCGCCCCGGACATCGATCTGGACGTGATGACGCCGAACCAGACGCTGGACGGCCTGACGGCGAAGCTGATCGTGGAACTGGGCAAGGCCTTCGACGCGGAGAAGCCCGATCGCGTGGTCGTGCATGGCGATACCCTTACCACCATGGTCGCCAGCCTTGCCGCCTATTACCGCATGATTCCCGTCGCCCATGTCGAGGCGGGCCTGCGCAGCGGCGACATCCACCACCCCTGGCCGGAGGAGGTGAACCGCCGCGTCGTCGCCTGCATCGCGGACATGAATTTCGCGCCGACCCAGGCAGCCGCCGACGCGCTGCTGGCGGAAAATCGCGATGCCGCGACCATATATGTAACCGGCAACACGGTGATCGACGCGCTGCTGGCCACCCGCAAGCGCGTGCTGGCCGAACCCCATCTCGCGTCGGGACTCGACAGCCTGGCCCAGCGCTTCGCCGGAAAGCGGATCGTCGCCGTCACCAGCCACCGGCGTGAGAATTTCGGCGGCGGGATGGAGGCGATTGCCCGATCGATCGCCGAAATCGCCGCGCGTCCCGACGTGGCCGTGATCTTCCCCGTCCACCCCAATCCCCATGTGCGCCCTGTCATGGATACCGTGCTGGGCAGCCTTCCCAATGTCGCGATGATTGAGCCGCTGGATTACCCCCATTTCGTTCGCCTGCTGGACCTGTGCCATCTCGTCCTGACCGACAGCGGCGGCGTGCAGGAGGAGGCGCCTTCGCTCGGCAAGCCCGTGCTCGTGATGCGCGAGACCACGGAGCGCCCCGAAGGGGTGACGGCGGGCACCGCGAAACTGGTCGGCACCGATCGAATAAAGATCGTCCGCTCGGTCTTTGCCCTGCTGGATGACGAAGCCGCCTACGCCGCCATGTCCCGCGCCCACAACCCTTTCGGAGACGGTCACGCGTCGGAGCGCATCGCAGACATCATAGCCGCGAGCGCGCAGGCTGAGAATATGGAAGAGGCGGCCTAAACTCGATTGGGAACTGACGGTCCGTTACCGAAATCTTCAGCATTTCCCGCCACAAACGGACCGAATTCAAAAGCTTCCACAGGACCCCCATGCCCCTCGACAAGCTCCAGCAGAAGGTATCCGTTATCGGCCTCGGCTATATCGGCCTGCCGACCGCCGCCCTGATCGCGCGCGGCGGCGCGCAGGTCGTCGGCGTGGACGTCAGCGCCCATGTCGTGGAGACGGTCAACTCCGGTCGCGTGCATATCGAGGAAGTCGATCTCGACGGCCTCGTCCAGGGCGTGGTCTCTCGCGGCAATCTCCGCGCCAGTCTGGAAGTCGAGCCGAGCGATGTCTTCATCATCGCGGTGCCGACTCCCGTGGCCGAAGACCGCGCGCCGGACATCAGCCACGTCCTCAAGGCCGCCCGCACCGTCGCTGAGGTCCTGAAGGCCGGCGATACCGTCATTCTCGAATCCACCTCGCCGGTCGGCACCACCGAAGCCATGCGCGATCTTTTCGCCCAGATCCGCCCCGACCTGAAGATGCCCGAACCCGGCGTGGCGGGCGACATCGCCATCGCCTATTGCCCCGAACGCGTCCTGCCCGGCCGAATCCTCGTCGAACTGATCGACAATGACCGCTGCATCGGCGGCATCACGCCCCGCTGCGCCCGCAAGGCGCTGGGCTTCTACCGCCAGTTCGTGCGCGGCGCCTGCATCACCACCAGCGCCCGCGCCGCCGAAATGGTGAAGCTGGTGGAAAACAGCTTCCGCGACGTCAACATCGCCTTCGCCAACGAACTGTCCGTCATCGCGGAACGCATGGACATCGACGTGTGGGAGGTCATTCGCCTCGCCAACCGCCATCCCCGTGTCAACATCCTCCAGCCCGGCCCCGGCGTCGGCGGCCACTGCATCGCGGTCGACCCCTGGTTCATCGTCCATGGCGACCCGGAAAACAGCCGCCTCATCCGCACGGCCCGCGAAGTCAATGACGGCAAGACCGACCATGTGGTCGCGAAGGCCTCCGACCTGATCGACGAGTTTCCCGGCGAGGACATCGCCTGCCTTGGCCTCGCCTTCAAACCCAATATCGACGATTTCCGCGAAAGCCCGGCCGTGAAGGTCGCGGCGCGTCTCGCAAAACGCTACGGTCGCCGCATCAAGCTGGTCGAACCCTATGCCCATGATCTGCCGATGGAGTTCGCCGGAACGGGCGCTGAACTTATCGATCTCGATACGGCTCTGGAACAATGCGGCGTTTTCGTCATTCTTGTCGATCATGACATGTTCAAATCGGTTCCGGTGGACGAACGCGCCGACAAGGCGGTTTACGACACGCGCGGCGTCTGGCCGGATCAGCCACGGCGGCCGACCGCGGGTCAGGTTGTCCCGGATCAGGCCCGGATCGCCATCTGATCGGGCGCTCCGCGCCCTCCTTCGTCCAGCCGATGGTTGCCATGTTCCCGTCGCGCCGTTAACCCCGCCCGCAATGGCAGGCCTTGTGCGTGCCCACTGAATTGCGGGGGATTTAAGCGGCATGAAGCGGCCGACCGACAGCAGGAGCCAAGCGCTGGTCATGATCATGGCCTGCATCTGGCTCGGTGCCTGCTCGACCGTGGAGGACGCGCCGAAGGGGGAAGCCGCTTATGCCGCCATTCCGGCGGCTCCTGCTGTGGGGATGGATTATCGCATATCCCCCGACGATGTCTTGCGCATCCAGGTCTATCATGAACCGGGCCTTTCGCTGGAGGACGCGCAGGTGACGGCTGCGGGCATGGTTCGCATGCCGCTGGTGGGCGATGTTTCCGTCGCCGGCCTGTCCGCCAGCGAAGCATCGGACGTCATCGCCGGGCGGCTGGGCGAGCGCTATCTGGTTTCCCCGCAAGTGACGGTATTCGTCAAGAAGGCGGTGGGTCACCGTATCACCGTGGATGGGGAGGTTCGCGAACCGGGCCTTTTCCCGGTGGACGGCCGACTGGGGCTGTTGCAGGCGGTCGCGATGGCCAAGGGGCCGACGCGCCTTGCCAGCCTGGGCCAGATCGTCGTGGTCCGGCAATCGGACGGCGAGCGCAAGGCGGCGATGTTCGACCTGGGGGCGATCCGCAGGGGCGAGGCGCCCGATCCTGAAATCCTGCCGGGCGACACCATCATCGTCGGCCTCTCGCGCGCCAAGGCGATATTGGGCGGAACGCTGCTGGCGCTGCCTGCGGTCGGCGCCGGATTCGTCGTGCTGGATGGAGGACTCTGATGGCGCGGCCAGGTCTGCTGATCGACGATAGCGGCGCGTCCACTTCTATGGAGGGACGCGCGGCGCGCTTCGCCGCGGCGGCGAGCGGGGCGTGGACGGCGGTGCGGCGGCATCGCATCATCCTGTTCGTCACCATGGCGCTTTGCGTGCTGGCAGGCGTGGTCTTCATCCTGCTGTCGACGCCCGATTATCGCGCCACCGCCTCCGTCGAGGTGGAGGATGTCCCCGCCGGCGCCGCTGGGGCGGCCGCTGCGCAGCGACAGGCGACGCCGTCCGACAATGAAGCGTTGATGCAGACCGAACTGGAAGTGCTGCGCAGCCGCGCCCTGGCGGAAGATGTGGCTCGCGAACTGGCCTTGATCGGCAGCCGCACCTTCTTCGACGGCATGAACGTGCGCCGGCCGGAGCAGGGGACGGGCGCGCTCAGCCAGCGCCAGGTCGAGACCGAGACCGTTGTGGGCCTGCTGCGCGACAATCTGCATGTCGAACTGCCCGGCAAGTCGCGGGTCATCCGCATCAGCTTCACCAGCGCCGATCCGGTGCTGTCGGCGCGCGTCGCCAACAGCTATGCCGACAGCCTGATCCGCGCCGATCTGAAGCGAGGCTTCGAATCCGGTGTTCAGGCGCGGCGATTCCTGCTCGGCGAACTGGACGGAGCGCGGAAGGATCTGGAACGGGCGGAGCGCGACCTGGCGGTCTATGCCGCCAATGCGGGCGCCATGGCGCTGCCGGGATCGAGGGAGGCCGGATCGAAGGAGGCCGGATCGAAGGAGGATGGCGGCGATCCGTCTCCCGAGGGCACGATCGCGACACGGCTGGCGCAACTCAACGCCTTCCGTGCGCAGGCGACCGCCGACCGCATCGCCGCGCAGAAGCGCTGGGAAAGCGCCCGCATGTCGAGTGTAGAGACGCTGCCGGAAGTGCTGAACAACGGCGCGATGCAGCAGATCATGACGGAAAGGGCGCAGGCGCGGGCGCAGGTCGTGCAGGAACGCCAGTTCCGCAAGGATGCCCACCCCGAAATGCGTGAGGCCCGCGCCCGGCTGGCCGCGCTGGACGATCAGGCGGAGGGCATGGCCAACACGATCCGCGCCTCGCTCAAGGAACAGTTCGATGTCGCCGTGCATGGCGAGAAGCAGATCCAGTCCGAAATCGCCAAGGTCGAGCGGCAGGCCCGGGCCGAACGCGGGCGCGGCGTGCAGATGAGCATATTGGAGCGGCAGGTCGACACCTATCGCCTGCTGCACGACAGCCTGCTCCAGCGTTATCGCGACATGGCATCGCAGGCAGGCTTCCAGGCCGGCCGCATCCAGCCGCTGGACCGGGCGGCGGTGCCTTCGCGGCCTTCTTCCCCCAATATCGGCGTCACCATGCTGTTCGCTTCGCTGGGTGGGCTGATCCTCGGGCTGATGGCGGTGGCGGGGCGGCATATCTTCGACGACGCCGTGACTTCCGCCGACACGCTGGCGGAGCGGGTGAACCTGCCGCTGCTCGGCGCGGTTCCGGCGGGGGAGAAGCCGGGGGCGGAGATTTTCGCGCCGATGGCTTCTTCGCTGCTTCTGGGTTCTGCGGCCGGTCTGCCGCGTTCCATACTCGTCACCAGCGCGCAGGAAGGGGAGGGGAAGTCCTCCACCCTCCATGCCCTGGCCAGGGCGCTGGCAAAACTCGACAAGCGGGTGCTGGTGATCGACGCCGATATGCGGCGGCCCAAGCAGCACAGCCTGTTCGGCATATCGCCCGCTCGTGGGATCAGCGAGTTGATGACTGGCCAGGCCAGGATGGACGACGTCATCGTGGATAGCGGCGTACCGGGCGTGGCTTTGCTGCCCTGCGGGGCGATCCCGCCCAATCCGGCGGAATTGCTGGTCACGCCCGCCATGGATTCCCTGCTGGCGACCGTTCGGGAACGCTATGACACGGTGCTGATCGATGCGCCGCCCATTCTCGGCCTGTCGGATGCCTGCCTGCTGGCGAGCAAGGCGCAGGTGACGTTGCTGGTGGTAGAATGGGGCCGCAATCATCATGGCGGCCTGCGCGTCGCCGTCGATCGCTTGCGCCGGGCGGGCGGCGCGATCATTGGCGCGATCCTCACCAAGCAGGAAGGCCGCGCCTTCGAATATGACTATCATCGCGGCGGGTGAGCCAAGTAGCGCGGCGCGACTTCGGCGAAGATTTGCTTAGCCCGCTATGCAATGGCGGCGCGTGGAGTGTTACGGCACAAAGCTGAACGCTCTGGCTGGCAACGCCGTCAATTGCATGCCGAAAGTCGGTTCAGCAAGCCGGGCCATATCCCTTCGCTTCAGGCCCGGGCAAGCAGCCCTTCCACCAGTCCTTCGAACAGCCGTCGGCCATCGGTCGCACCATGGGCCGGCTCTATCACCCGCTCCGGGTGCGGCATCATGCCCAGCACATTGCCGGCCTCGTTCAGGATAGCCGCGATGTTCCGCGCCGATCCGTTGACGCTCTCGGCATAGCGCAGCGCCACGCGGCCTTCGCCTTCCAGCCGGTCCAGCGTTTGCGCATCGGCAAAATAATTGCCGTCATGATGCGCCACCGGAAAGCTGATCGCCTCGCCAGCTTCATAGCGGCTGGTGAAGGCGCTCTGCGCATTCTCGACCGTCAGCGCCACGTCGCGGCAGACGAAATGGCCGCCCGCATTGCGCAGCAGCGCACCGGGCAACAGGCCGCTCTCCGTCAGCACCTGGAAACCGTTGCAGATGCCCAGCACATAGGCCCCGCGATCCGCCGCCTTCGCCACTGCCTGCATCACCGGCGAACGGGCCGCCATCGCGCCGGAACGCAGATAGTCGCCATAGGAAAAGCCGCCCGGCACGCCGATCAGGTCGAGATCGTCGGGCAGTTCCGTGTCGCGGTGCCAGATCATGGCAGGCTTTGTCCCGGTCGCCGTCTCGAACGCCACGGCGAGGTCGCGGTCGCAATTGCTGCCGGGAAAGACGATGACGGCGCTCTTCATGGCTCAGGCCTTTTCGATGCGGTAGTTTTCGATCACCGTGTTCGCCAGCAGCTTGCGGCACATGGCGTCGATGTCCTCGTCGCTGGTGCCGTCGGCCAGGTCCAGTTCGATCAGCTTGCCCGCGCGCACATCATTGACGCCGCCGAAGCCAAGGCCTTCCAGCGCGTGATGGATCGCCTTGCCCTGCGGGTCGAGGACACCGCCCTTGAGGGTGACGAAGATGCGGGCTTTCATGAGTGTG
Organism: Sphingobium sp. PNB; assembly: GCF_019873065.1. Classification (NCBI taxonomy): domain Bacteria; kingdom Pseudomonadati; phylum Pseudomonadota; class Alphaproteobacteria; order Sphingomonadales; family Sphingobiaceae; genus Sphingobium; species Sphingobium sp. PNB. The sequence continues at coordinate 7,143 of NZ_JAINEZ010000052.1, read as the reverse complement.
GAACTCCGTAAAACAGGCTTTCGCGCACCCCCGGGGCATTCTGCCTGCAGAATGCGCAAGCCGTGAAAACCGGAGGGCTGGCGATCGTTTGAATCGTCCAGCCCTCTAGTCCCGGAGCGCCCGGCAAGCAAGGCATTATGCTTTTGTTAGCGGCCATGGCGTTATCCATCCCGCAGAGGGAAGGATTTTCGCATGGCCGGTCTTGCTTTGGCGATGTTCGTGGGGCTTTTCGCCTTCGGTCAGCAGGTCATGGGCTATGACGATCCCCATGGCCGGGTTCAGCTGGCGCTTCTGGCGACCTTCACCTTCGGCGTCCTGATCGGCTATCGCGCGCATAGTTGACGCGCAGGCGCCAAATGCCGCAAAAAAGATGCTCCCCCAACGGGCCGCCTTGCTTTAGGCGGAGCGCCATGAATCCGGATTATCTCTATTATGCCTGCGCCATAAGCGCGGTGATCCTGTCGGGCCTTGCCAAGGGCGGATTTGCCGGGGTTGGCGCGCTGGCCATGCCGATCCTCGCCCTGGGCGTCGATCCCGTGCGGGGAGCGGCGATCATGCTGCCCATTCTGATCCTGCAGGATGTGGTCGGCGTCTGGTCGTTCCGGCATAGCTGGGACCGGCATGTCCTTAAGGTCATGCTGCCCGGCATGGCGGCCGGGGTAGGGCTGGGCTATTTTTTCGCGGCCCGCGTGTCCGAAATCGCGGTGATGGGCGTGCTGGGCCTGATTTCGACATTGTTCGGCCTGCATCGGCTCTGGATCGAGCGGGGCGGCGCGATCGTGTTGCCGTCGACCTCGCCCTCATGGGTGGGCGTGCTGCTCGGCGTGGCGAGCGGCTTCACCAGCCAGATCGCGCATGCCGGGGCGCCGCCCTTCCAGATGTGGGTTCTGCCCAAGCGCCTGTCGCGCGACGTTCTGGTGGGGACGACCGCGATCGCCTTTGCGGTGACGAACTGGATGAAGGTGCCGGCCTATGCCGCCCTGGGTCAGTTCACCAGGGCGAACCTGCTGGCGACGGCGATGCTGATCCCGCTTGCCGTCGTGTCGACCATGGCGGGTGTGGCGTTGGTGCGGCGCTTCGATCCCGCCCGTTTCTACACGCTGATCTATGTGCTGATGGTGTTGCTGGGGATCAAGCTGATGGCGGACGCGCTGCTCGCCTGAGCCGCGCGTCCGGATTCCCATCAGTCCTTGCCGCGCTTCTTGCGATGGGTGTCGAGGTCGAGGACGGTGGTATCCACGCCCTCCGGCATCAGGCCCAGGCGCCGGGCGACTTCCTGATAGGCCTCGACTTCACCGCCCAGGTCGCGGCGGAAACGGTCCTTGTCCAGCTTCTCGCCGGTCGCCATGTCCCAGAGGCGGCAACCGTCGGGGCTGATCTCGTCCGCAAGGATGATGCGGCTATAGTCGCCGTCCCACAGGCGACCGAATTCCAGCTTGAAGTCGATCAGGCGAATGCCGATGCCCGCGAACAGGCCGCACATGAAGTCGTTGATGCGGATCGCCATGTCGGCAATGTCGTGCATTTCGTCCTGGCTGGCCCATCCGAAGCAGGCGATATGCTCTTCGGACACCAGCGGGTCGCCCAGCGCGTCGTCCTTGTAGCAATATTCGATGAGCGTGCGGGGAAGCTGCGTTCCCTCCTCGATCCCCAGCTTCTTGCTGAGCGAACCCGCGGCGACGTTGCGCACGACCACCTCGATCGGCACGATTTCCACCTGACGGACGAGTTGTTCGCGCATGTTGAGGCGGCGGATGAAGTGGGTAGGAACGCCGATCTGGCCGAGCAGAGTGAAGATATGCTCGGAAATCCGGTTGTTGAGCACGCCCTTGCCCGAAATCGTGCCCTTCTTCTGGGCATTGAAGGCGGTCGCGTCATCCTTGAAATATTGGATGATCGTACCCGGCTCGGGGCCTTCATAAAGGATCTTTGCCTTGCCTTCGTAGATCTGGCGGCGACGGGCCATATGCGGTTCCTGTCTTCCCAATAAAGAATGTGCCCCGGCAAACGCGAATCGGGAAGGATCAGCGGGTGCCGGGGCTGCTTGGGCTGGCCCTTAGACCAAAAGGGGCGGGGGTGCAAATGGGCGAGTTCGGGCGAGGGAGCCCGCTACAGCACGTCGCCGAACATGAACCAGATCAGCGCCAGCCAGGCCAGAAGGCCGATCACACCCAATATGACGCCCGATCTGGCGCGAATGGCGGCCAGGGCGCCGCCCGCTTCTTCCTCATCATCCATCGGCCCGACTGTAGCGGCGCTGGCGGGAAAGTTAAGCCGGTTGCGCCTCCTGTTTCACCTCGCCATTGCGTTGGACCGCCATCAGCCGCTCCGTGAAGCGCTGCCGCCACCAGCTTATGTCCTGCTTTTCGACACTGTCCATCATGGCGCGCCATCGCCGCTTGCGCTCGTCCAGCGGCATGGAGAGCGCGCGGGTGATGGCGTCGGACATCTCCTCCGGACTATAGGGATTGATCAGCAGCGCGTCCTTGAGCTGCTGGGCCGCGCCGGCGAAGCGCGACAGGATGAGGACGCCGGGATCGTCCGGATTCTGCGCGGCGACATATTCCTTGGCGACCAGGTTCATGCCGTCGCGCAGCGGCGTGACGAGCCCGATCTTGGCCGCGCGGTAGATGCCGGCCAGCTTGTCGCGCGGATAGCCCTGATTGACGTAGCGGATCGGGGTCCAGTCCACATCGCTATATTCCCCGTTGATGCGGCCGGCGAGCGCATCCAGGGTTGCGCGGATCTGCTGATAGCTCTCCACCTCGCCGCGGGAAGGCGGGGCGATCTGCGTCAGGACGACATTGCGATGCTGTTCGCTATGATCCTTCAGGAAGCGGGCGTAGCCGTTGAACCGTTCCTCCAGTCCCTTGCTATAGTCCAGACGGTCGACGCCCACGATCATCGCGCGATCCTGCAGCGACCGGCGGACCTTTTCATACATGTCCTTGGCCGCATCGCTGACGGCGGCGCTGGCATATTCCTGCGCGTTGATGCCGATGGGGCAGGCGATCGCCTGAATCGTCCGCTTGCCCAGCGTCACGAAATCGCCGTCCACCGAACCGCCCATTTCGCGTTCGACATAATGGCGGAAGGATTCCAGCCATTCCTCGGTATGGAACCCCACGACATCATAGGCGAAAAGCGCCTGCACCAGCTTGCTGTGGTGGGGCAGCGACACCAGCAGCCGGGTCGGCGGCCATGGGATGTGCAGGAAGAAGCCCATGCGATTGTCATGGCCCCGGTCGCGCAGCATCCGGCCGAGCGGGATCATGTGGTAATCCTGGACCCAGATGATGTCTTCCGGTTCGATCAGCGGGCTGGTCGTGTCCGCGAAGCGTTGGTTGACGCGGTTATACCCGCCTTCGAAATCGCGCGCATATTCGGCCAGGTCTATCCGGAAGTGGAACAGCGGCCAGAGGGTCTTGTTGGCATAGCCATTATAATATTCGTCGACATCCTGCTCCTCCAGGTCGATGGTCGCGGTCTTGACGCCTTCATCCTCCGAAAAGCCGATCTGCCCGGTGAAATTCTCCGTGATCTCGCCGGACCAGCCGACCCAGATGCCGCGGCTTTCGCGCAGCGCCTGGGAAAGCGCGACGGCCAGGCCGCCCTGGTTGCCGTTCTTGGTCGGGCGGCTGACCCGGTTCGAAATGACTATCAGGCGGCTCATGCCAAGCGCCTCCATGCCAAGCGCTTCATCGCATCACGCTCCACGGTTTGCTCAAGAGCACGGCGCAATTGATGATGCCGACCAATGAGTAGGTTTGGGGATAGTTCCCCCACAATTCCCCGGTGACGGGATCGATGTCTTCGGAAAGCAGACCGGCGGCGGTGCGGCGGGACAGCATCTCCTCGAACAGGGCGCGCGCCTCCTCGCTGCGGCCGGTCCGATGCAGGGCCTCTATCAGCCAGAAGGTGCAGACGTTGAAGGCGGTGACCGGCTCCCCGAAATCGTCCGGCGCGCTGTAGCGCAGCATGTCGTTGCCCCGGCGCAGGTCCTTTTCCAGCGCCTTCAGCGTTCCGATGAACATGGGATTGTCCGCCGTCAGGAAGCGCAGGTCGATCAGCTGGAGCAGGGAGGCGTCCCTCGCATCGTCCTCGAAATTGGCGGAGATGGCGTTACTGTCCGTCCGCCAGGCCGACTGGAGGATGCGGGCCTTCATGATTTCCGCCCGCTCGCGCCAATGGACTTCGCGGTCCGGCAGCCCAAGGGCGGCTGCCGCATGGGCGAGGCGGTCGCACGCCGCCCAGCACATCACCGCGCTGTAGCTGTGGACATGGGCGCGGGTGCGCAGTTCCCACAGGCCGGCATCGGGCTTGTCATAGACCTGCCAGGCGCGCTCGCCCACGGCCTCCAGCGCTTCGAAGTCCGACAGCCCCGCCATGCGCAGCAGGCGCTGGTCGATGAAGCCCTGCACGGAGGAGAGGACGATCTGCCCATAGGCGTCGTGCTGTACCTGGGAATAGGCGGCATTGCCGACGCGCACCGGCCCCATGCCGCGATAGCCGGGCAGGTTCTGCGCCTCCCGCTCCTCCAGCGTGGCGTTGCCGCGCACGTCGTAGAGCGGCTGGATATGGCCGCCCCGCGCGCCGTCGACGATGTTGCGGAGATAGACGAGATAGCTTTCCAGAACGTCCAGCGCGCCCAGCCGGTTCAGCGCCTCCACCGTATAATAGGCGTCCCTGATCCAGCAGTAGCGATAGTCCCAGTTGCGGCCGCTGTCGGCATGTTCGGGGATGCTGGTGGTCAGCGCGGCGACGATGGCGCCGGTCTCCTCATGCTGGCAGAGCTTGAGCGTGATGGCGGAACGGATCACCGCCTCCTGCCACTCGGCCGGAATGGCCAGGCTTCGCACCCAGATCTGCCATTCGTGGATCGTGTCGTCCAGCATCCGCTCCACCGCGGGGCGGAGGGCGTCGGAAAAGCTCTCGTCCGGCCCCAGGAAAAAATGCATGTCATGTTCCAGCCGGAACCAGCTTTCCTGGGAAATCAGGCCGATGGGCGCATTGGTGGACATGCGCATCGCCATGTAGGACAGCACCAGCCGGATATGGTTGGAGCCATAGCTGATCGGCACCTTTTCCGAATGCCAGGAGGTGGTGGGGCGCAGCCTGACGCGGATGCGCGGGCTGCCCGATACGGGCCGGACGACGCGGGCGAACGCGACGGGGCGGTACATCCGCCCCTGATGCTTGTGGCGCGGGCAGAAATCGTAAAGCTCTATCGCATTGCCCTGCGCGTCGGTCTGGCGCGTCACCAGCACAGGCGTGTTGCGGATATAATGCTGCTCGATCCGGGCGCAGTTCTCCAGCTCTATGGCCCAGAAGCCCCGCGAATCCGGTTGGTCCCAGGCGGCATCGTCCAGCAGTGCCGAGAATACGGGATCGCCGTCGACGCGGGGGACGCAGGCCCATATCATCCGCCCGGCCCGGTCGATCAGCGCCGATGCCTGGCAATTGCCGATGGGCCACAGGTCGAGCGTGCGCTCATCCCCGCCCGGAAGGTCGTTTTTCTGCGTTTCTATCGGTCCGTCCCCCTTGTTCGTGCACGACAGGGGCGCCGGACCATCGGATCAGTCGGTGCCAGCGACCCCCTGGGCAAGATAATGCCTGACGGCGGCAACCTGTTCCAAAGAGAATGCGGCGAGCGTCGCCCTGGGCACGCCGACGAGAATGCCGGAGCCGCCCAGATCGCGTGCGACGGCAAAGCCCTCTTCATCGGTGACGTCGTCCCCGATGAACAGCGGCGTGCCGCCGGCCATGGGTGCGCGGCGCATCAGTGTGCGGACGGCGCTGCCCTTGTCGGCGCCGCCGGGACGCAGTTCGTAGAGCATCTTGCCCGGCTGGAGCGCGAGGTCGAGCCGATCCGCCAGGCTGGCGGCCAGATCGCCTGCTTCCCGGCCCCATTGCGGGGCGCCGCGGAAATGAAGGCCGACGCTGATCGTCTTGCGTTCGACGAGGACGCCGGCCTTTCCGGCCGCGAAGGTCTGGAAGGCGGCTTCCGCCTCATTGATCGCGGGGAGACGGGCAGGCGCTTCCACGGGGCGGCCGGGTTCCGCCAGTTCCAGCCCATGGGTGCCGGCGAGCAGGAACTGCCCGAAGCCGAAATCGCGCAGCGTCGCGACGGATCGGCCACTGACGATGGCAAGCCGCCCATCCAGCCGGTCGCGCAGACGGCCGAGCAGGGCAAGCAGATCGTCATCCACCTCCACGCCGTCGGGCGTATCGGCTATGGGGGCCAGCGTTCCGTCGAAGTCGAGGAACAGCGCGGCCCCTGTCAGCAGCCGGGGCGGCGGAGGGGGAAGATCGGGAACAGGGGAAAGACGGGAATCGGACACGCGCGCAAGTTGGCGTGTGGCGCGGATTGTGCAACCCCCGTCGCACCATGTTCGCGATTTTCGAGGGGCTTCATCGCCGTTCCTCGATCCAGGGGGCAGACCAGGCGATGCGGTGGAGCGCGCAGAAGGCCTGCATGATGGCGGCGATCAGGCCGGGGCGATTCCGGGCGGCTTCGTGGCCGTTGGGGGACAGCCGGGCGTCCTTGGACAAGTGCATGGCAAGGCTCCTTTTCCATGAATGATCCGGAGAATGGATTTCGTTTCGTGGGAATTCCTATCGCTCTTTTCCGGTGGGGCGGCCAACAAAAGGATGGACGCGAATCATAAGGCTGGCTTATCCATGGCAGATGAGCCAGTTGCCGCCCCTATCCGCCGTCCGCGTGTTCGAGGCCGCCGCGCGGCTGGAGAATTTCACGGTTGCGGCGCAGGAGCTGGGGATGACCCAGGCGGCCGTCAGTTATCAGGTGAAATTGCTGGAGGAGCGGCTGGGCATCAGCCTGTTCCAGAGGGCGGGGCGGAAAGTGGCGCTGACCGACAAGGGGCGGGAGATCGCCACGATCCTGTCCCGCGCCTTCGACCAGATGCGGGAAGGGTTCGCCGCGCTGACGCAGGACCATTCGACGATCCTGACGATCAGTTGCACCAACAGTTTCGCGCATCTGTGGCTGGCGCAGCGCATCGGCACGTTCCAGATGCACCAGCCGGGGCTGGCCGTGCGGATCGACGCGACCGACCGGGTGGTGGACTTCGCCCGCGACGGCGTGGACGTGGCGGTGCGGGCGAAGTCCACCACCCGGTCGGT